>NZ_CP092487.1:715000-1017500 GCF_022429565.1 Lutibacter sp. A64 | reverse complement strand
AGCGTCGTAATCAGATGTTTCTATTACAACATTTCCATAAATTTCAAGTAATTTATGCTTTATAATTGCTAATTCATCTACAGGAAAATTTAATAATTTTTCTGAAAGGTATGTTTCAGTAATCATGCCAATTGCAATGGCTTCACCATGAGTTAATTTTTCTTTATTTTCAGATTCTAAAAAATAAGATTCAATAGCGTGCCCTAAAGTATGTCCAAAATTTAAAATTTTACGCAACCCTTGTTCTTTAGGATCTTCAGTAACTACTTCATTCTTAATTTCTATAGAACGGTGAATAAGTTTACTTATATTACTAATTGAAAGCTCTTTAAATTGTTTTATTTCATTCCAGAGTTTAATATCATAAGACAATCCATATTTAATAATTTCTGCCAATCCAGAACGGATTTCGCGTTCGGTTACAGTTTCTAAATATTGCGGATCTATAAGTACCATTTCTGGGTCAGAAAACAAACCTATTTGATTTTTTAGCACACCTAAATCTACACCTGTTTTTCCTCCAACAGAAGCGTCGACCATACTTAATAGAGTAGTAGGTATGTTTATAAAAGAAATTCCTCTTTTAAAACAAGAAGCCACAAAACCACCTAAATCTGTTATTACACCACCACCTAAATTAATTAATAAACTTTTTCTATCTGCACCTAATTCAGTCAATGTTTGCCAAACACCAGTACAAGTATCTAAATTTTTATTTTCTTCACCAGCTTCAATTTCAATAATTTCTATATCAGAAGTAGTTTCTAGTGTTTCTAATAAAATAGGTAAACAATGTTGATTGGTATTTTCATCAACTAAAATAAAAATTTTTGAAGGTACATTAGCCGCTAAATAGGCGTTCAATTTTAGGTAAGCTTCTTCATTAAAGTTCACATAGTAGTTATTGGATAATATAGGTTTCATTTTGGATAATATTTTAGTGCAAATTAAAGGTAAAAAATTGAAAAAAGTAAAATGTTTGTAATTATCTTTGATTAATTACAATTAATAAATGGAAAACTTATTTGACAACACAGAAATTGCTTTTTCGATAAAATCAAATTCTGAACTAGATAGGGCTTTTTATCTTTTTGAAATGATAAAACGCGAACCTCTAGTGAAAATTGGTACTGCGGTAACTAAGTTTGCTCTAAAAACGCATTTACCGGTTGAAGGGATTATACGCGCAACTGTTTTTGACCATTTTTGTGGTGGTGTAACAGAAGAAGATTGTATGTCAACAATAGACAAAATGTACACTAAAAATGTACATTCTGTTCTAGATTATTCTGCTGAAGGTAAAGAGGTTGAATCTCAATTTGACCTTGCCATGGAAAAAACTTTAAATACCATAAAATTTGGGAAAGAAAAGCCAGGTATTCCTTTTGCTGTTTTTAAACCTACTGGGTTTGGAAAATTTAAAATTTATCAAAAAATTACTGAAGGTACACCTTTAGATGCTCAGGAAGAAGTTGAATGGATACGTATTAAAGAACGATACAATATTGTTTGTAAAGCAGCTTTTGATAGAGATGTTCCACTTTTAATTGATGCAGAAGAAACTTGGATGCAAGATGCCGCAGATGATTTAATTGAAGAAATGATGCGTAAATATAATAAAGAAAAAGTAATTGTATTTGGCACACTTCAATTGTATAGATGGGATCGATTGGATTATTTAAAAAAACTACACGAACGCGCTAAAAAACAAAGTTTTAAAATAGGAATGAAACTTGTACGAGGTGCTTATATGGAAAAAGAAAGAGAACGTGCTAAAGAAAAAGGTTATAAAGATCCAATTTGTAAAACCAAAGAAGCAACAGACATTATGTTTAATAATGTATTAACTTATATGTTTAAAAACATAGATGATATGGCTATTTTTTCTGGAACCCATAACGAAGCTAGCTCTTATTTATTAATGGATTTAATTGCAAAATCTGGTTTAGATAAAAATGATAAACGAGTTTGGTTTGGACAATTATACGGAATGAGTGACCACATTAGTTACAATTTAGCTGCTGCAGGCTATAATGTTGCTAAATACTTACCATTTGGGCCTGTAAGAGATGTTATGCCGTATTTAATTAGACGAGCTGAAGAAAATACATCTGTAGCCGGACAAACAAATAGAGAACTTCGCTTATTAAAAGAAGAAAAAACAAGAAGAAATATTTAAATTAACTTAAAAAAAGAGTTGTTTTATTAAAATAAAGCAACTCTTTTATATTTTTAAGCAGTTTTATCATTTTTCTTGCCTCCACGCAAAAATATAAGCAAAACTACAATCAGTCCTAAAAAGACTAAAAACATTAAAATTGCACCTATTATCCCCCAATTCCAGCTAACTAAAGGTAAGTTGTTTAATATCATAATACTAGGTTTTATTCAAAAATATACATTTTTAAAAAATCATAATTCAACTTTTGTTACAATAAACCAAATAAAACGATTACTTTTGCAGCCTCTAAAAAATACGGAATATGCAATCTATCAGAAATATAGCAATTATTGCTCACGTTGATCACGGTAAAACTACGTTGGTTGATAAAATTATTGACCAAGCTCACATATTAGATGAGCGTAAAGTTAGAACAGATCTTTTATTAGATAATAATGATTTAGAGCGAGAGCGAGGAATTACTATTTTATCTAAAAACGTTTCAATTAATTACAAAGGCGTAAAAATTAATATTATTGACACACCTGGTCACGCCGATTTTGGTGGAGAAGTTGAACGTGTATTAAAAATGGCTGATGGTGTTTTACTATTAGTTGATGCTTTTGAAGGACCAATGCCTCAAACACGTTTTGTACTAGGAAAAGCCTTAGAGCTTGGATTAACGCCAATTGTAGTTGTAAATAAAGTTGATAAACCTAACTGTACACCAGATATTGTACACGAAAAAGTTTTTGATTTAATGTTTGCTCTTGATGCAACAGAAGAACAATTAGAATTTGATACAATTTACGGTTCAGCTAAAAATGGTTGGATGAGTAGAGATTGGCAAGATGAAACTACTGATATAGTACCTCTTTTAGATTCTATACTTGAAAATATACCTGAAGCACCTTATAAAGAAGGTACAGTTCAAATGCAAATTACATCGTTAGATTTTACATCTTTTGTTGGTAGAATTGCTATTGGACGTGTATTTAGAGGTGATTTAGAAGAAGGTAAAGATTATATGCTTTGTAAAGCTGATGGAAGCTTTAAAAAAGTACGAATTAAAGAATTACACACCTTTGAAGGTTTAGGTAAAAATAAAGCATCTAAAGTTAGAAGTGGTGATATATGTGCCATTACTGGTATTGAAGGATTTGATATTGGAGATACAATTGCAGATTTAGAAAATCCAGAAGCCTTACCAAGATTAAAAGTAGATGAACCTACTATGAGTATGTTGTTTACAATTAATAATTCTCCTTTCTACGGAAAAGAAGGTAAATATGTAACTTCTCGTCATTTACGTGATAGATTATTTAAAGAAACAGAAAAGAACTTAGCACTTAGAGTTGAAGAAACTGATACTGAAGATAAGTTTAATGTATTTGGACGTGGAATCTTGCATTTATCAGTTTTAATTGAAACAATGCGTAGAGAAGGATATGAGTTACAAGTTGGTCGTCCACATGTAATTATTAAAGAAATTGATGGTGTTAAATGTGAACCATACGAAACATTGGTAATAAATGTTCCAGAAGAATCTGCAAGTAAAGCAATTAACTTGGTAAGTTTAAGAAAAGGAGATTTATTAGTTATGGAACCAAAAGGAGATTTACAACATTTAGAATTTGATATTCCTTCTAGAGGTTTAATAGGTTTACGTAATAAAATTTTAACAGCAACAGCTGGTGAAGCAATTATAAACCATAGATTACGTGGTTTTGATGCTTACAAAGGAGATATAGCTACTTCAAACAACGGTGCTATAATTTCTGCAGAAACTGGAAAAGCAACTGCTTATTCTATTGATAAATTACAAGATAGAGGTAAGTTTTTTATAGATCCTAACCAAGATATTTATAAAGGTCAGGTTGTTGGTGAAAACAACAAACAAGAAGATATGTCTGTTAATTTAATTAAAGGTAAAAAACTAACAAACGTTCGTAAATCTGGTACTGATGACAGTGTTAAAATTGCTCCAAAAATTGATTATTCTTTAGAAGAATGTATGGAATATATAAAAGAAGATGAATATTTAGAAATAACCCCTGTAAGTTTACGTATGCGTAAAATTACGTTTAAATAAACATCCTTTTTTTAAAATATTTAAAATGCTTTCAATTTTTGAAAGCGTTTTTTTTATCAATAATATTCTTTTATATAAAAATAAAGGAATCTTTAATGTTAGATATTTATCAATTGATTATCAGTAATATAAGATTCTAAAATAATATTTCAGCTTCAACTATTAATATAATTAAAAAAACGATTTTTTATTCATTTAAAATATTTTAAATTTTTATAAGCTTGATAATCAGTGTTTAAAGTGTTATTTTAATTAAATAAGCAACTTAAGTCACTCTTTTATTTAAATTTAAGGTTGAACTTTGTTTAGATTTCTAAATTAAGAAAATGAAAGTATTAAAATTTTCACTAATTTTTACTTTTGCTATTTTAACTGCTTGCTCAAATAACAAAAACAATAAAAATTTAGTTAAAACCGTAGCTATACAATCAAGTACTAGTGAAGGCTATAAATTATTACAACAACACTGTTATGCTTGTCATTCAATTAATTCAAAATCACATAACGATATAATTGCACCACCTATGGTTGCAATAAAAAAAAGATATAAAATGTCTTATGCTTCAGAAAAAGAATTTGTTGCTGCATTTACAAATTGGACACTTAATCCAACAGATGATAATGCACTAATGTTTGGAGCTATACAAAATTTTAATGTAATGCCTAAAATGCCATTTAAAAAAGAAGAAATGGTAAAAATAGCTACTTATGTTTTTAATAATGAATTAGAAAAACCAGATTGGTTTCAAAATCATTACAATGAAGAACATTCAAATGGAATGGGGAATGGCAATGGAAAAAGAAGAAGAATGCAGCGAAGCTTTTAAGTGTTTTTATAATTGTATATAGAAACGCTTAACTTTCGCTAACTATTTGGAATAAAACTACTTATTTAGAATAAAATTTAATCAAAAATTCAATTAAAGCTGATAATAATCATACAAATACTCTATTTTAAGTTTTAAATTTATCATAAATTGTTGTTATTATAATGTTAGTATATAAAAAAATAGCTTTTAAAGTTCACTTTAATTCAAAGAAATTAAGTGTTTAATTTAATTCACACTAAAGAAAATAGTACCATAAATTTTCTTTAATAAGATTATTCAATAAATACTTTTAACTACAAAATTTAAAACATCCAATGAATAGAAAATAAAAAATAAGTTTAACCATAAAAACATATAATATGAAAAGTACCATCCCTCAAAAGTCAAAAGCACCTTGTACAAGCATAGAAGATTTGTATAAAAAAACACAAGATTGGGTTGCGGAAATTGAATTTATTAAAATTGAACAACAATTTTTAAAAGAATTACTCGCTGAGCATATTATTGAATTGTGTGAATCTGACAATTTTAATAAAGCTAAATTACTGCTTAAAGGAATTGATCACGAAAGTATTTTAGGTGACGATTTATTAATTTCTATTGATGATCATAATGTTAATTTATCGCTTCTATTAGAAAATATATATTTAAAAAGAGAAGCTAATTTTAGAAATAATCACGAATTAATAGAAGTTGAAGTAACTAATTACATCCAAAACTTTAGATTTATTAAAGAACAAATTTATGAGTTGGTATTATTAATTATGAAAAACAATAAAAAACACCATATGTTATCTAACTAATAGAGTGGTAGTTTTTATAAATTAATTTTTCCAATTAAATAATTCAATAATTTTATTCCAATCATCTGGTAATGTCGCATTAACAGAAATAGTCGTTTCTAAAACAGGATGTTTAAATTGAATTGAATTTGCATGTAGAAATATATTTTTGCACGCAAATTCATTTTCAAACATTCTATTGTGAAATCTATCGCCATATTTATAATCTCCAACAATTGGTCTACTAATTTTATTCATATGAATTCTAAGCTGATGCATTCTACCAGTTTTAGGAATTAATTCAACCAAACTATATCTAGAAAATTTATATGGATGAACAGCAATATCCAATTCAATTGTTTCAATGGGTTTACAGCTAGTAGCTGCATCTTTATAAACTTTTGTATCGGGGTTTTTAACAGGTGTTGTTATTTCTAACTTTTCTTCAACAAAACCACGCACAATTGCTAAATAGCTTTTTTTAATAGTATTAGAATTAAATAATTCTTGAAATTGAGCTACATGTTCTTTTTGTTTTGCTAAAACCAATACTCCCGAAGTTTTTCTATCTAACCTATGAATAGGGTACAATACAATGTTTAATTGCTCCTTTAATAAATGTAATAAAGTGGCATCTTTTATATTTCTGGCATAATAAGAATTATGCACTAAAACATTGTTGGGCTTATTTACAATTACTAAATAATTATCTTCAAAAAGAACTTCAACTTTCATAGCGTAAATATACATTTTCAATAAAATAATTAACTATATAAAACACTAAAAATATTTATAGCCAATCATTCTTTTTTTTATACTTTTGAACTTTAATATTCATATATTAAAAAAACAATTTTATTTAAAAATAATTAAATGCTAAAAAAATGAAAAAACTATTAATGCTAACTCTTTTTGCGTGCACAATTTTATCTTGTGGTACATCAAAAACAGTTATTCAATCAAAAAAAGTAATTAAAGGCTATTGGACTTTAAACGATATTTCTTATAGCGAATCTGGTACATTTAATGTTACTTTATTAAATGATGCACCAACAGAATGTTTTGAAGGAAGCTCGTGGAGATTTATACCAAATAACAATACAGGTATTTATACAATTAACAATGGAGACTGTGTAATAGGTGACCGTAATTTTGTGTTTACAATACAAGAAGTTGATGAAGAAACAGGATTGTATAATTTTTTATTAAAACCAACAGATGCTAAAAACAAATCTGTAGATAATAAAGGTTTTAGATTAAATTTAACACAATTGTCTGATACAAATATGCAATGGGAACAAACAGTTTTATTAGAAGGTAAACCTTTTAATATTTATATGAATTTTATAAAAAATAACGAATAATGACAACAATATTTAAAAAAATAGGATTTGGAATATTAGCCGTACTACTAGCATTAAACATTAGTAGTTGTGAGGCTACAAAAAACGCAAGTAATACTCAAAAAGGTGGTGCAATTGGTGCTGCTGGTGGTGCTCTTTTAGGTGCTATTATTGGTAATAATGTAGGAACAAAAGGTGATGGTGCTGAATTAGGAGCCGTTATTGGTGGAGTAGTAGGTGGTGGTGCTGGTGTACTTATCGGTAAAAAAATGGATAAACAAGCCCAACAAATAGAAGAAGAAATTCCTGGAGCAGTGGTAGAACGTGTAGATGATGGAATTGTAGTTACTTTTGATGAAAATAGTGGTGTTTATTTTGATACTAATAAATACAATATCAATAATGATTCAGAAACTTTATTAAATAAATTAGCTGGTATTTTAGTGGAATATCCAGATACAAATGTATTAGTTGTAGGACATACAGATAGTACTGGTGCAGATGCTTATAATATGACGCTTTCTAAAAATAGAGCTTATGCTGTAACAAATTTTTTCACTAATAAAGGTTTAAGTGCTTCAAGATTTACAACAAAATGGTTTGGAGAAGAACAACCAATAGCTGATAATACTACAGAAGAAGGTCGTTCTAAAAACAGAAGGGTAAACATTGGAATTATACCTAATGATAAAATGAAAGCTGACGCAGAAAAAGAAGCTGGAAACTAATAATAATTATATTTAAAGCGACTGTCTAAAAAGTAATCTATTTTTAGAACTTTTTAAGCAGTCGTATTTATTTGAAGAATAAGATTTGTGGAAAACATACTAGAATTAATAAACGCACACCAATTAACACCAGTTAGTTGGTTTTTTTCATTTTTAGCAGCATTTTTATTAGGAACTAGTAAAGCTGGAATTAAAGGTGTTGGAGTTGTAATTGTAACCTTAATGGCTATTGTTTTTGGAGGAAAATCTTCTACAGGAGCATTAATTCCAATGATGTTATTTGCAGATTTTATGGCTGTTATCTATTACAACAAATATACCCAATGGAACTACTTGGTCAAATTAATGCCAACAATGGTTATAGGTGTGTTAATAGGCGTGTGGTTTGGTAATGATATTTCAGACGAAGTATTTAAACGCATTATGGCAATTTTAATATTGGGGATTGTAATTTTTATGATTATTATGGAAAAGCGTAAATCTACAGCGGTTCCAAATACCCGTATTTTTTCTAACACTATGGGACTTTTATCCGGATTTACATCTATGATAGGTAATTTAGCCGGAGCATTTTCAAATATTTATTTTTTAGCAATGCGTTTTCCAAAAAATGAATTTATTGGTACAGCAGCTTGGCTATTTTTTATAATTAATATATTTAAATTACCCTTTCATATCTTTGTTTGGAAAACAATTTCTGTTGAAACTTTAACCATAAATGTAGTATTAATACCGGCAATACTTATTGGTTTTTTCTTGGGAATTAAATTAGTAAAATTAATTAATAATGATGCTTACCGTAAATTTATTATAATAGTTACGGCTATTGGAGCATTGGTTTTATTATTTAAATAAAATTTATTTGTATGAAAGAACACTTTTTTCAATGTCCGTATTGTTGGAAAGAAATTTCTATGTTATTTGATACTTCAGTAAGCAACCAAACTTATATTGAAGATTGCGAAATTTGCTGCAATCCTATTGAAATAAATCCTGTATTTAATCATTCAGAATTGGTAGCACTACATATTTTAAATATTGAACAATAGTTGAAAATATCACTTGTAAATAGCTGAAACCCTACTATTTTAAGGCTTTTTGTAAGTTTTCAATTTAAATCTCGACAATTTATTAAACTTTTAAATTGTAGTTATGAGTAAACTTTGGTTCTTAGAAAACGTAAACCTTTTCAAAATTTTATGTCCACATAAATATGCTGATTATAAAGATGCTCATAATTTTAACGGTTATCCTAAGAATGACTATATCTATTTTGAAGAAGATGCTTCTTCAACCGTCTATTTAATTGATAAAGGAAAGGTAAAGCTAGGTTATTATACTAAAGACGGGAACGAAGTTGTAAAAGCAATTTTATGCAAAGGCGAACTATTTGGTGAAAAGGCTATTTTAGGTGAAGATAAACGCAATGAGTTTGCGCAATCTATTGATAATAAAACAACTATTTGTCCTATAGGTGTTGATACACTACACGATTTAATGAAAGACAATCAAACGTTTACATTAAAAATTTATAAATTCATTAGTTTTAGAATACAAAAATTAGAACGTCGTTTGCAATTGTTATTGTTTAAAGATGCTAAAACTAGGTTGTTAGATTTCTTAGATGAACTGTGTGAAGATTATGGAATTTGCTGTGAAAAAACAGGGAAAATGAAAGCTGAACATCCGTATACCCAAAAGGATATTGCTAACTTATTAGGAACTTCAAGACCTACATTAAACTTATTAATGAATGAGTTAAAAGAAGAAGGCGTGATAGATTTTAAAGGAAAACAACTACTTTTTTTAAAAAAAACGGCTTAGTGTTAGCTAGCTAACATTTTAAACCTTAAAAGTAAAATACATTTGTCATATAACAATTTAAAAATATTAGATATGGCAAAAATTAAAGTATTATTTAGTTTACTAGCGTTGGGGTTAGCTTTTGCATCTTGTGATGATAATGATGACACCACCAATTACAATGATTTAAGTTTGAATATTTCAGGCTTAGAAGATTTAGGAAGTGATTATGTATATGAAGGTTGGATTATTGTTGATGGATCACCCGTTTCAACAGGAAGATTTTCTGTAGACGCTTCTGGAACGCTTTCACAAGACTCTTTTACATTAGATGAAAATGAGTTATCTGAGGCATCAACCTTTATTTTAACTATTGAACCTTCAGTAGGTGATGATCCTGCTCCAAGTGCGGTTCATATTTTAGCAGGTGATTTTAGTGGTAATTCTGGAAGCTTAAGTATATCACATGCGGCAGCTTTAGGAAATGATTATACTACAGCAGCAGGAAGCTATATTTTAGCAACACCTACAGATGATTTAGATACCAATGAAAATAGTGGTCTATGGTTTTTAAGTTTAGCATCGGGTTCTCCTGCAGTTGGATTGGATTTACCAGTATTACCAGCTGGTTGGAATTATGAAGGATGGGCTGTTATAGATGGAACACCTGTTTCTACAGGAACATTTACAGCGGTGAATGTTGCTGATGATTTTAATGGATATAGCGGTGTAAATGCGGGTCCTGATTTTCCAGGGGAAGACTTTTTATTGAATGCTCCAAGCGGATTACTATTTCCAACGGACTTAGCAGCAGGAGTTGCAGTTATTTCAATTGAACCTTCGCCAGATAATAGTGCAAGCCCGTTTTTATTAAAGCCTTTGGTTGGAAACATTCCTTCGGATGCATTGGATCACGTAACGTATGATATGGGACAAAATTTAAATTTCCCAACGGGAACAGTGACAAGATAATTTGAATACTGTTCTTTTTTAAGCGATGTTACATTATGTAGCATCGTTTTTTTGCTTTAAAGAGGTATTGTATGGACTATTTAGAAGTTTCTACAAACCTTTTTATACGCTCAATACTTGTTTTAACTGTGTAATAGATTGCATTCCTGATTGTCGCCAAGTTTGTTTTCCATTTTTAAAAACCATAAATGTAGGAACACCTTGAACCTGGTATTTTGCAGCCAACGACTGATTTGTATCTACGTTTATTTTTATAATTTTTACAGTATCTTTTAATTCGCTTTTCAACTGTTTTAAAACTGGAGCCATTGATTTACAAGGGCCACACCAATCTGCATAAAAATCTACTAATACGGGTACTTCTTGATTGACTATTTCGTTAAAAGACTTTTTCATAATCGTGCTATTTTATACAATTAAAAGTACAAAATTTACTTTAAAAATCTAATTAAACAAAGTGTTTAGTTTATATTTTTATTGGAACTAAACTTTAGATAAAAAGTTATTAAAATTGCTAAAAAACTACAAATACAAAAACCAATAAATAGAGGTAGAGCAGTAGTTTCAACATAACGACCAATTAATGTACTTATTGGAACTGCCATTAAAGTTGAGATAAATCCTGTTAATGCCGCACCAATACCTGCAATATGTGCAATAGGTTGCATTGCTAAAGCTCTTAAATTTCCAAAAAGAAATCCGATAGAAAAAAATTGAAATGCAAAAAATACTAGCAAAATTTCAATATTTGGATTTTCACTATTAAAAAACAACAAAACATAGGTTAATGAAACTCCAAAAAAAGTGTATAAAGCAGCAGTCGCTAAGCGTTTCATTCCAAATTTTATAACAACAGAACCATTAGAAAGGCTTGCAGCACCCATTGATATTGCTAAACCTGCAAATATAAATGGAAATTCATGCTCTAAATTATATTGATGTTGAAAGATTTGTTGAGCAGTACTTAAATATACCATAAATGAACCCGTAATAAAACCAGAAATCACTGTATATCCAATTGTTTGTTTGTATTTAAATAATTCTTTTGCTCCATCAATAGCTAAAGTTTTTGTGAATTTTACGCGATACTCTGGATGCAATGTTTCTGGTTGACGCAACCAAAACCAAATAGAAACCAGTACAACAATTATTAATTGAAAATAAAATATGGCTTGCCAATTATACATTTCTAACACTAATTTTCCTAAAGCAGGAGCAATAGTTGGAACTAGCAAAAACATCACTGTAATAAACGACATAATTCTTGCCATATAATCTCCATTAAAAGTATCTCTAACTATTGCAATACTAATAGTTCTTGGAGCTGAAAGACCAATTCCTTGAAGAATTCTACCAACAATCATTACTTCAATAGATTGTGCATGTATACATAAAAAACTAGCTAAAACAAATACTAAAAAACCAACATAAACCACTGGTTTTCTACCAATTGCATCAGAAATAGGACCGAATAATAAAGGACCAATACCAAGCCCTAAAAAAATCATTATAATCAACAACTGATTATCGCTATTAGATTCAGAACCAACAGATTGACCAATTATGTCTAAAGCAGGGAGTAGGCCATCTATAGCTAATGCTACAACAGACATTAATGAAGCCATTAAGGCAATAAATTCTAATTGAGATGGTTTATTTTTAAACATTTTGCAAATGTAATAGATTTGCAATCCGATTTCCCTTTTTTTTATAGTAAAAAGCTATTTAACAATAAGATTTTGTAATTTGTTAACTTAAAAATAAAGTATGAATTTTCAATTATTAAAAGAGAATATTGCAGGTGTTGATATTTATATTATAGATCAAATCTTAAAAGAACGTTTCCAATCAACTGATAAAATTTTAGATGTTGGCTGTGGTAATGGAAGAAATTTAAAATGGTTTTACAATGCTGGTTTTGAAATACATGGTACAGAAATTAATTATGATAGAATTGCATATTGTAAATCAATATATCCATTACAACAACAAAATTTTATAGTAGCAAAGGCACAACATATGCCGTATACATCTGAAAGTTTTAATCATATAATTTGTATGCTGTTTTACATTTTGCTTAAGATTTAAGCCAATATTCAAAAATGTTTCAAGAATTACTGCGAATATTAAAACCTCAGGTAACTTTATTTATTAGAATGGCTTCAAATTTTGGCATGCAATCACTAGTAGAACATACCAAAAATGGTGTTTATAATTTACCAGACGGTACACAACGTTTTTTATTAACCAAAGAATTACTTAACAATATTAAATCTAATAAAAATATTTCTCTTATTAGAATCTGTTAAGACTACAATAGTAGAAGGTAAAAGATGTATGACGACTTTAGTTATAAAAAAGAAGTGATTAATGTATATTTCTAAACTTTCTATTTAACATAATATAAATTATAGCACATTTATATAGTTGTTTTAGCCAGTAGCTGAAGCAATAATTAAGAAAGTTGGCGCGTTTGGAAATTTTTGTATAGCAGTATTTCAGGCTATTTACACATAATTGTAGATATAGTGCCTTTAGGGTCTATATCGTTAGGCAAATCGACTTTAGGAGATTCGTGAACTCCAAATAATAAAATAAATATATAGTGATCAATTATGTTAAAGGATATTCAATAGATAATAGAAAAGTTTAGGTTAAAAAAAAAGATTTAGTTAATTTCACTTTTCAAAATTTATACTTCCTGTATTTATATGAGAAAAATTCAAAAGTTTGGAACATTTGCCGGTGTTTTTACACCTTCAATACTAACTATTTTAGGAGTAATTATGTATATGCGTTTAGGCTGGGTTGTTGGAAATGCTGGTTTAATTGGTACCATTATAATTATTATTATAGCACATATTATTTCTGTTACTACTGGATTAAGTATTTCGTCTGTTGCAACCGATAAAAAAATAGGTGCCGGTGGTGTTTATTATGTGCTTTCACGTAGTATGGGAATTCCCATAGGTGGCTCTATTGGGATTGCGCTTTATGTAGGAACAGCGCTTTCTATAGCTTTGTATTTAATTGGTTTTGCAGAAAGTTTTAATGGTTATTTTGGCTTTGGTATGGCTATCAACGATTTTAGAATAACAGGAACTATAGCATTGGTTTCCATTACCATTTTAGCATTAATTAGTACCTCTATAGCTTTAAAATCTCAATATATTATTTTAACCGCAATTGCAATTTCTATTATTTCAATTGTATTTGGTACCCGAGATTTTGTTCCAGAAACTGTTAATTTACTTGCTACTAAAGATTCTGTACCAATGGAAATTGTTTTTGCTGTATTTTTCCCTGCAGTTACCGGATTTACTGCAGGTATTGCTATGAGTGGCGATTTAAAAGATCCTAAAAGATCTATTCCCAAAGGAACTTTATGGGCAATTGGTGTTGGACTATTGGTATATATTTTATTGGCAATTTTTATTTCAATAAGTGTAGATTCTGAGACTTTAAGAACAGATTATAATATCTTAATGAAGATGTCCTTATTTGCTCCAGCGGTAGTTGCAGGTATTTGGGGCGCAACTTTATCTTCGGCTTTGGGTGGTATTTTAGGCGGACCTAGAATTTTACAAGCAATGTCTATAGACAAAGTAACTCCAACGCTATTTTCTAAGGGAAAAGGTCAAAATAATGAGCCTGTTTATGCACTTATTATGGTGTTTATAATTGCTGAAGCTGGTATTTTAATTGGTGAATTAGACGTTATTGCCCGCGTTGTTTCAATGTTTTATCTTACTGCTTATGGTTTTATTAATATTGCCTTCTTTTTAGAAAATTGGGCAAATCCAGATTTTCAACCAACTTTTAAAATTAAACGTTGGATTGGTTTACTTGGTTTTTTTGCTTGTTTTGCTGTAATGTTTAAATTAGATATGTTGGCAATGATTGCCGCATTAACCATTGTTGGTAGTTTGTATTTATGGCTACAACGCAAGGAAGTAAAAATTCAATCAAACGATGTTTGGCGCAGTGTATGGGAAAATGTTGTTAATAAAGGATTGAAAAAAATAAATGCCAATCCAGAAGAAAACGCTAGTTGGAATCCTAATATAATTCTATTTAGTGGCCGTAGTGAACATCAAAAATATTTATTAGAATTAAGCAAAACAGTTTCTGGTAGAACAGGTATTGTAACCAATTTTAAACTTATACTTGATAAAGAAAATAAAAAACCACTTAAAAAAACAGAACAAATTGTTACAGATGAAATTTTCTCAGAATTAGGAATTTTTGCCAGGCAAATGAAGGTAGATAATATTTATACAGGAATTAAAAATATTGCTACAACATTTGGGTTTTCTGGTGTTGAACCTAATACAATTATGATGGGTTGGCCTAAAGGTTTAGAAGGTTCTAAAGAATATGCCGAAATGACCGAAGAACTCCTCTATTTAGATTATAATTTATTGTATTTAGATTTTGATAAAAAAGCAAAATTTGGAAATTACAAAACCGTAGATTTATGGTGGCGAGAAACCGATAGTAAAAATGCAGAAATGATGCTTAATATTGCTCGTTTTATTATTGCTTCACCACAATGGCAAAATACTAAAATGAGAGTGCTATTTGTTAATAATAACAATATAGACACTAAAATTATATACGATAAAATTGATAATCTTGTAAAAGATTTACGTGTTAAAATAGAAATTGTAATTATTAATAATGCAATACAACAACTCGCTTTTTATGAAATAATTAAGCAAAATTCTAATACTACAGATTTAACTTTAATTGGTATTCCAAATTATAAAATTGAACTACAAGCCGAATTTATAGTTAAAACCAATTATCTTTTTGAAGCTATTGGCTCTACCCTTTTGGTTAAAGCTGCTAATAATTTTAACATTCTAGATTTAGATTTTACAAAGAATAAATAAACCTGGTTATTCATTAAAATTTCATCAATTCTAAGAGCAATAAAGAGAAAAAACACATTACATCAATTAAATTGTATATTTGCGTTTTTTCTAATAATAATTATCTTTTATTAACTTATGCCTTTTAAAAAATTACATTCCAACATAAAAGAAAAGCTTGAAATTCTTGAAATAACCGCTCCTACTCCTTTTCAGAAAGTTAGTATTCCTGCAATAAAAAGTGGTGTAAACCTATTTTGTACGTCACCAATAAACAGTGGAAAAACAACTACACTTATACTTACAACTTTACAAAAATTAAAATGTGAAGCTGTTGGAACCGCTCCCAGGGCTTTTATTTTTGTAGAAAATAGAGAACGTGCATTGGAATTATATGAACTCTTTTTAACCTATACCAGACACAATTCGTTACGTGTTTATTTTGTAGATGAAAAATTGCATGTTGATGTTCAAAAATCTGATATATTTGAAGGTGCAGATATTCTTATTTCCACTCCGCAATCTATGAAAAAGTTGTTTTTGTACAACGGCGTAAACACTACTCAGTTACAACTATTTAGTATAGATGATGCGGCTTTTTTAGCTCAAAAATCTCCATATACCGATTTATTACAAATTACCCAAAGCATTAGCAAATGTCAATTTGTAATTTATTCTGATAAAATGCACCCAGTTTTAAAACGCTTTAAATCGCATTTTATGGAATATGCTAAAACAATTTCAATCTAAAAATTTTATAAGATTTTTACAGCTTAAATTTATTAATTAAAACGAACCATGATTATACCTAAATTACATTATATATCACAAGGAAACTCTCATAAAGAGCATCTAGAAAATATTCAAAAAGCGTGTTCATCTGGTTCAGAATTAGTGCAATTACAGCTAAATACTACTTCAGAGAAAAAATATTTAAAACTTGCTGAAGAAGCTAGAGAAATTACCGCTCATTTTCAAACTAGATTAATTATAGAGAAACATTATAAAATAGCGAAAACCATTAAAGCTGATGGCGTGCATTTAACAAAAACAGCTAGCTGTCCTTCTATTGTTCGAGATTATTTATACACTTGGCAAATGATTGGTGGAACTGCAAATACGCTACAAGATTGTGAAATTTTAATAAGCAAAGATGTAGATTATATTAGCTTAGGCCCTTTTAAAACTTCGGAAACCAAAGACAATCCATACAAAGCTTTAGGTTTAAACGGGTATTCTTTAATTATTGGAGCCTTAAAAACGGAAACACCAATTATTGGTTTTGGAGGAATAACCATTCCTGCGCTTAATGATATATTAAAAACAGGTATTTCTGGAATTGCAGTTTCCGAAGAAATTACCAATGACTTTAACAGTATCAGTAAATTTCATCAATTATTAAACGCGTCTTCAACACAAGAACAACGTTATACTTTTTAATAATACATAAATAGTAAGTATAACGTTGCTAATTAATTATCTTAAATTCAATAGAAAATAAAATAGTTGTAATTTATTTTACTTTTTAAAAAGGTTTAAAATAATGAGCAGCTTCTGTTTCATTAAAAGAACTATCTAAACCACCGTCAATAGCTTCTTTTAATTGATAAAAACTTTGTTGAATTTTAGATAAAGGCGACGCTATATTCATACGCATAAATTGCGGGCCATTTGCTTTAAACCAATCTCCTGGAGCCAATCCTAATTTTGCTTGATGCATTACTAAATATTTTAAAGCAGTTTCAGATAAATTTAGTTTACTAAAATCTAACCAAATTTGGTAAGTACCTTCTGGTTTACACATTGTAACATTTGGCAATTCTTTTTCAAGAAAATTAACTATCCAATCAACAGTTTTTTCAAGATAAATTAACAATTCACTTAACCACTCCTCGCCTTCTGTATATGCTGCTAATGTTGCATTTCTAGTAAGAATAGTTCCGTGGTCTATGTATAAAGATTCTACAGTACTTTTAACTTGTTTATACATATTCTTATTTGGAATGTATAAATAGCCATTAGAAATACTCTGTAATCCAAATGTTTTTGCAGGCGAGCCAATAACAGTAATATGGTTTTCACTATCTTTTAATGAAGCAATACTATTAAATGTTGCATTTGAATATACAATTTCCGAATGAATTTCATCACTAATAATAGTTACCTTATGTTCATTTGCTATATTAACCAACTCTTGTAATTCAGCTTTAGTCCATACTCTACCAACCGGATTATGAGGGTTACAAAGCAAAATCACTTTAATATTTAAGGTTTTAATCTGATTTTTTATTGCTTCAAAGTCCATTTTATAATGGCCATCTACAATTTTTAATTTATTGCTAACCACTTTTCTTTCAGCGGTTTCTATAATCTTAAAAAATTGATGATAAACCGGTGTTTGAACCAAAATAGCATCTCCTTTTTCAGATAATTCTCTAATTAAAACAGCAATTCCTGTAAGTACTCCAAGTACTTGAATAAAAGAATTTGGATTTAATTGTAATTGATGACGTTTAAAATTCCAATCAGAAATAGCTTTAAAAATACTATCCGTATCAAATTCATAAGAATAAATATTACGCGTAACCAATTCTTGCAATGCTTTTTGAATTGGTTTAGCAACCTCAAAATCCATATCTGCAATCCATAACGGAATTACATCTGTAGTACCAAACATAGGTTTTAAAAAATTAGGATTGCTTTTAGTAAATTTATTTTTTACGGTATGTACTTTATCAAATTGATTCATGCTACTATAATTTATTTTCTTACTTATTTTTTTTAAAAATAAAAAAATTAAATTTTAAATATTTGATTTTTAAGATAATTATTTTTCTAATTTCAACGCTTTAACATCTGTAATTAATTGCGCCATTGAAGCTCTATTTAAACCGTTATAAATTCCTCTAATATGTTTGTTTTTATCTATTAGTAAAAAGTTTTCTGAATGTAAAAAATCATCTATGTTTTTAGGTTCTCCTAAATCATTTTCAACAAAATATTGATTCCTACCAAGGTTGTAAATAGCTGTTTTATCACCAGTTACTAAATGCCATTTATTATCTATAACACCATAAGTATCTGCGTATTTTTTTAATTCATCTATAGTATCTATAGTTGGTGTAACTGAATGCGATAAAAATAACACATCCGAATCTTCTTTAAACGCTTCTTGTAATTTTACCATATTACCAGTCATTTTAGGACAAATTCCTGGGCAACTAGTAAAAAAGAAATCGGTGATATATATTTTATCTTTAAAAGTATGTTGTGTTATAGTGTCTCCTAATTGATTGATTAATTTAAAATCTGGAATTTTATGGAATGTTTCTTCTTCGCTTGTTCCTGGAGTTAACCAATTAGGCGTAAACGATTCCTCGTTATAATAAGGTAAATAGGCTACCCTACTAGTTTCAGCAATTTTTATGTTTTCTTTTTTTAGTTTATTTTTACAGCTAGTTGTAACTATAAGAATTACTAGTATTAAATACCTCATAATTTATTTTAATTAGGTTTATTTATTTTTTATTTGTTCCAAAAGCTGCTTCACTTCTTTCATCCATTATTACAATTTCATCTTCTAATTGGTAGCATAAATTTGCTTTTCTCATACCGAAAATTCGTCCATTTTTAGCTTCATAGTTAACGTATATTTTACCATTTTTAAGCCATGCTTGTTGCATTCCAGCTTCAATACCATTGATATAGTGCATTTTTTTTGCCAACTGACCAGAGTTATACCATCGTTTTTCAACTCCTTCTAATTTTCCGTTTTTATAAATAGCTTCAGAAGCCAACACTCCATTTATCCACCAAGATTTATAACTGCCTTCTAGTTTATTTTTTTGGTAATATGATACTACTTTTAATTGACCATTAGAAAACCAAACTTTAGCAATGCCTTCTTTTTTACCCTTATAAAAACCAACCTTTTGTTCTAAAATTCCTTCGGAATTACGGTGTATTAAAAAACCGGTAAACAACTGATTTTTATAGTACCAATTACCTTCATTACCATTCAGTTTTAATTGATCTTTTGTTACTTCTACCTTTGAAAATTTAGCCACTTCAATAACACTATTTTCTATTGGTTCCGTAGAATTTTTACAACTAAAAATTAAGACAGCAATAAGTAGGCTTAAAAAATAATAAGCTTTCATTTTAATATCCTTGATATGGACCTGCAAATAAAATATAGGAACCTGTATTTGAATATACCTCATTAATAATGTGGTAATGATATTCTTCTGCACCTTCTGAATAAGGTGTAGTTGAAGTATGACCTCCCGAGCTATCTAAATCTGTTGGGTATGTTCCTGTAGAAGAGCACTTTCTACCATAAATAAATACTCCATCTAATAAAATGCCGTTTAATTTATCGTCATCATTACTAAATGCAATTGGTTCTAAATGATAATGATAAACACCAGGCCCAATATGTGCGCCTGTCCAATCTAAACTAGCTGCTGCTTGACTCAAGGGGCCGTTGCCTTCAGAATCGTTAAAAATTGATGCGCCACTTACAGCAATACCTACTGTATTTAATTGCGTTGCAACCGTGTTACCTGTTAAATTAGGGGTTGCATCTACGGTAATTGTAGTTGCATTGTTATTACTCGACATAATGGAAGGTGTAACAGCTACATCATCTTCTTCCATATAAAGTTCATTTCCTTCTCCCCAATACACTGTTTTATGGTTTGGTAAACCTGTAGTTTCAATAGTGATAGTTGTACCACCATCTGATAAATAAGCGCTTACAGCATCTGAATTAAACGCTATAAATTCTGAAGGTAATTCTGTTAAAGCAACCTCTAAAGATTCTTCTGTTGTGTTTACATTATCTTCAGACATACAAGCTATTAAGCTTATAATTGCAATTAATAATACTAATTTAAATACATTTTTCATTTTAATAGTTTTAGTTAATAAAAACAAATATGTAATTAATGTTACATTTTGGTGTTGTAGAATCAACCAAATACTATAAAATTTCTATGAAATTAGAATATTCATCAATAAACCAGTTACAAATGTTATAAGTTATTAAAGTTGTATTTTAATTAATTGAGCGTTCTGAATTTATTTCATCCATAATTTCAGCAAATAATTTATATGAATGTATTTTATCTGTAATACCATAAATATTTGTTACAGCAATTAACTCATCTACTTTTGTTTGTGCTATAAACTCTTTTACTTGAGTTTTAACCGTAGCTTTACTTCCAACAAAAGTATATTTTAGCATTTGATGTATTTGTGGATGTTGTAATATTTCTTCAAATTCTGGAGTCATTGCAGTTGGTGGTTGTACAAAATCTCGTTTACCTGTAAATATACCAACTATCATACGAATTAATGAAGTTAGTAATCGTTCTGCTTCTTCATCTGTATCTGCAATAATACTATTTATACCAGCCATTATATATGGCTTTTTTAATACTGATGAGGGTTGAAATTCTTTGCGGTAAATTTCTAATGCATCCCATAATTGATTGGTGGCAAAATGACTAGCAAAAGCATAGGGCAATCCTTTTTTTGCAGCCAAATGCGCACTATCTGTACTTGAACCTAAAATATAAATAGGTACATCTACACCTTCAGCTACAGTTGCTCTAACTTTAGATGAAGCATTTTCTTTGGAAAAATAAGTTTGTATTTTTTTTAATTCTTCAGGAAAAGAGTGTGCTGCTTGCATAAAATCTGAACGGATTGCTTGTGCCGTTTCACGGTCTGTTCCTGGAGCTCTTCCTAAACCTAAATCAATTCTATTTGGGTATAAAGAAGCTAAGGTTCCAAATTGTTCTGCTATAATTAAAGGAGAATGATTTGGTAACATCACTCCTCCAGAACCAACACGAAGTGTTTTTGTTCCTTCTGCAACATAACCTATTAATACAGAGGTTGCACTGCTTCCAATATTATGTGCATTATGGTGTTCTGCTAGCCAATAACGCGTATAACCAAAAGCTTCGGCTTGTTGCGCCAATTTAAGCGTATTGTTGTAGGTTTGCTTAAGCGAGTGTCCTTTAGAAACTAAAGCTAAATCTAATATAGAGTATAATATGTGTTGCATTTTTATAAAATAGTATCAACTGTAAACTTACTAAAGATACTATTAAAAACAATAAATTTTAACCTAGTTTTCTTAGTTATTACAATGCTTTAATTCTAAATAAATTAGCGTATAATTTATGTTATTTCATATAAAAATTAGCCGTATACGTTTTACCATTTATTGAAAAATTAAATTTAACACTTAGTTATTAAGCTTGTTTGTTTATTTTTGCGCTTAATTATAACTCGCACTTATTCTTAGAATATGAAATCCCCCTTAAATTACTTAAAGCAGCAGTCTTGGTTTAGTTCATTTAGAGCCTCTTTTTTAAGAAACCCAAATAGGCTACTATCTATTAAAGCAACATTTGTAATTGGAGTTCTTGTTATATTAATGGTGAGTTTAAATTTACCTTTTTATGCAGTAACGCTTGGTTTAGGAGCGCTTGCAGGTGCACTTTCTGAAACAGATGACCATCCTAATGGACGCTTAAAATCTATGGCATTAAAAATTGTGAGCTTTGCCATCTCCAGTTTTTCGGTAGAATTATTGCAGCCATACCCTATTTTATTAGGAATTGGATTGGCATTATCTACCATTGTTTTTATTTTAATTGGTGGTATTAGTGAACGTTTTAGAGGAGTAACATTTGGAGGTTTATTAGTAGGTATCTATACTATGATTGGTACTTCAATTAGTCCGGTTTGGTATTTACAACCTATTTTATTAACATCTGGAGCCTTTATTTATGGTGTTTTTTCATACATTACATTGCGTATAAAACCTTATAGCTTATTAGAAGAACAACTTGCTAGAGGTTTTTCTGCACTTTCTTTATACTTAAATGAAAAATCGAAACTTTTTCCCAGTGATAAACAAAATGAAAAAGAAGTTAGAGCTAAACTAGCACTTTTAAATGTACAAACTGTTGAAGCTTTAGACCGTTGTAAAGAGGTTTTAAATAGTTATGGAGAATCTCTAAAAGACAAAAAACCTTTACAACCCTATTTACATTATTTTATGGCGTTACAAAGTTTGCACGAACGTGCTGCATCTAGCCATGAACGTTATGATTTATTAAGTTCTAACCCTTTAAACAACGATTTAATGGGGGGTATTCGTCAGTTTTTACATGAACTTTCACATGCAACACAAAATTTTGCTGAATGTTTACTTACAGGTACTACTTACAAGCACCCGTCTGCTTTAGATTGGTTAACAAAAACAATTCATAATTCAATAAAATATAGTGATGATAAACCTTCTCTTCCACTAAAATTATTAATTCAAAATTTAACCCAATCTCATAAAACTTTAAAAAACATTCATAAAAATTACGATACGGATTTATTGCCTAAATTAGAGCAAGATACCAGTTCTTATTTAGAAAGATTAAAAGCACAACTTAATTTTAACCATCCAAGAATGCGTTATGCTATACGATTAAGCATTTCTTTTTTAATTGGTTACGCAATTTATAAGTATTTTCATATAGAAAAAGGTGAATGGGTTGTTTTAACTATTTTATTTGTATTACAACCTAGTTATAGTGAAACCAGAAAACGCTTGTTTCAAAGGATTTTAGGTACTTTTATGGGAGTTGTTTCTGGAGTTTTAATTGTGCAATTATTTTCATTTTCAGGACAAATAGTGTTGATGCTCTCATCGGCCTATTTATTTTTCTTTTGGATGAAACGCAAATACTCAATCAGTATTATTTTTATTACCATTTTTGTATTGTGCGCATTTAATATAATTGCCAATAAAGGTGTAGATGTAATGGCTCCTAGGTTAATAGATACGCTAATTGGTGCTTTTATAACATTTATAGTGGTACGCTTTTTATGGCCAGATTGGCAGTATAAAAAATTACCGAAATTACTAAGCGAAGTTATTGTAAAAAATACAGCTTATTTAAAGGCAATTTTAAATGAATATAAAGCACCTGTAAACGATGATTTAACATATAGAATTGCAAGAAGAGAAGCACATAGAGCAGACAATGCATTGGTTATGGCTTGGCAAAATATGCAGTTAGATCCTCAAAAGCATCAAAAACTTAAAAAAACCGCATTTAGATTAACCTATTTAAATCATGCGCTACTTTCTTATTTATCTGCTTTAGGAGCACATAGAGATTCACATAAACAGCAAGCTTTAAATATATTAAAGTTTGAAAGTCTTATTTTAAAAGCTTTAGATGAGGCTTATGATTGGTTAACTACTGAAGATAAAGGTGAAATAAATACAATTAAGGATAGTTTAGAAGAAATAAGCATACAATTACATACTAAAAAAGAAGCGTCTTTAAATATTCAGTATAGTTTATTGTACAATATTACCGAAGTTACCATACAGATTTTGGAGCAAGCTAAACTATTTAAACAAACAAAAACTGACTGATAATCATTTAAATGTGATTTAAAAAAGTAGTACCTAATAAATTTTATAAATTTATTAGGTACTTTTAAAAATAACTTAAATCAATGTTCTTTTATATTACAATTAAGCATTTATAAATGTATCAATAGTTTTATTTTCAATTTCTGGATTAGCCCCTTCACTCCTAGCAACAATTGCACCTACAGCACACGCAAAATCTAATGCTTTTTGTGGAGCTATTCCATTTAATAATTTATTGGTTAATGACGCTAAAAAAGAATCGCCCGCACCAACAGTATCAACAACATCTATTTTATAACCATTATTGTAATAGAAAATATTATTATAATATAAGATTGCTCCATGGCGTCCTTTTGTAACGCAAATTGATTCTGTATTTGTTTTTTCTGCAATAAATTTAATATTTTGCTCTAAAGATTTAGTGTTAAAATCTAATGCTTTTGAAATTTCATAAATCTCATCATCATTAAATTTAATAAAGTCTGCTTCGTTCATTAAATAACTTAAAACTTCTAATGTATAATATGGGGCTCTAAGATTAATGTCAAAAATTTTATAGGTTGCAAATTTTAATAGTTTAAACAATGTATCTCTTGAAACATCATTTCTAGCAACTAAACTTCCAAATATAAAGGCATCTGACTTTTTAATAATTTTCTTTGCATTTTCTGTTAGTTGTATATTATCCCAAGCCCTTGGAAAATTTATATCATAAGTTGCTGAACCCTTTTCATTCAATAGAACTTTAACTTCACCTGTTTTTAATTTTGAATCAATTTGAATATTTTCTATTTGCACATGGTGTTTTTCAATAAAGTTTTTTATTTCCAGTCCTTCCTCATCATCTCCTATTCTTGTAATTATAGAAACATTATTATTAAAAGACTGCAATCTTAAGGCAACATTTAAAGGTGCACCACCAATTTTTTTATGATTTGGAAACACATCCCATAAAACTTCTCCAAAACAAACTAAATTTTTCATAAGATAATTATTTAATAACTTTATTATTAATAGCTATAATGCACTTTTCAACTCCATATGTAACAATATTATTGTATGCTGTTGTATATGCGTTTACAAAGGTTTGAGAGTCTTTTAATTTCCCAAAAATTGATGTGATTTCTAAAAATTCTTTTGGATTATTTTTAGCCGCTATAGCTTTTTCATTTAAAATAGTTTTCATGGCGTCTTTAATAAGTAGTGGTTTTCCATTTTCATTTTTTCCTAAGCTATAAATTGCCCAAGCAGCTACTACAAATGATGCAAATTCAACCGATCCATTTTTCTTTAATTGTTTATTTACAGTTGGTAAAATAAATATTGGGAATTTTGCTGAACTTTCTGAACAAATTCTATCTAGTTGATCTTTTATATAAATATTTCCAAACCGTTGTAATAACGATTCTTTATATGCATCTAAATTAACATTCTCTAAACCTGCTAAAGTTGGGGTAACTTCAATATTCATATAATTGGTTAAAAAACTTTTTATTGCAGTATTATGAACAGATTCATCTATAGTTGCATACCCCATTAAATCACCTAAAATACCTAATACCGAATGCCCTGCATTTAACAAGCTTAGTTTCATTTTTTCAAATGGTACTACATCTTCTACAAATTGCGCTCCTACCGTTTCCCAAGCCGGTCTACCTGCAATAAAATCATCTTCAATAACCCATTGTTTAAATGGTTCACAAACCACTGGCCAAGCATCTTCAATTCCTGATGTTTCTAATAAATTTGAAATGTCTGAAGGTGAAGTTGCAGGTGTAATTCTATCTACCATACTGTTAGGAAACGATACATTTTTTTCTATCCAATAAACCAAATCTGGTGCAGCTATTTTTACATAACTTAATAGCATTTTTTTAGCCATATGTCCATTTCCTTGTATATTATCACACGATTGAATAGTTACCCCTTTTAATCCGTTTTCTTTTCTAAGTTTTAATGCTTCTGTTAAATAACCAAAAATTGTTTTTGGTGCTTGTGAAAATTCTAAATCATGTTGAATTAATGGATTGTCAAAATCAAACGCACCTGTTGCTTCATTATAATTATAACCACCTTCTGTAATAGTTAATGTTATTATTTTAACATCTGGACTTGCCATTTTTTCTATTACTTTTAATGGATTTTCTGGAGCATATAAATAATCTACAATAGAACCTATAACTCTTTTAGTTAAAGAACCATCTAATTCTTTTATTACTAATGTGTATAAGCCGTCTTGCTCTTTAAGAGTATTGTAAATTTTAGTATCAAAATTTAACAGTGCTACACCACAAATTCCCCATTCTTTAACAGCTTCATCATGCAATAATTGATCTGTGTAATAAGCTTCATGAGCTCTGTGAAAACCACCAATACCAACATGAACAATTCCTGTTTTAATGTTTTTTCTATTGTAGCTAGGACAAGAAATTCGTTTTGAAATCTCTGCCAAATTATTTTGATTAAGTTTTATATTAGTTTTCATGATATTATATGTTTTTTAATTTTCCGCGTTTTAATGCCCAATATGAAGTAATAAAATAAATTAGAGTACATATAAATGTATAGCGATAAAATAGTTCACGATTTTCTATGTACGTAGTTTCATTAGAGCTTCCAAATAGAACAATACAAGCTAGTACCATAGTAATAAGCAATACAATAATTGAAATAACTCTTAATACTTTAGTGAAAATAGACGTATCTTTTACGGATACAATTTCTTGTTCTGTTTGCTGTTCTTGATACTTTATAATGTCTTCATTTCGTGTTTTTTCTTGCTGTACTTCTTCTAAATATTTATTTTTAGCACCATACCTACCTGCTAAAAATGTGTAGATTAATATAGTAAATATCCAAGTAGGTATAAATAAATAGAAGAAAGACATTACATTTAAGGCGTTTAAACCAAAACCAAAAATAAGTCCTAAAGCCCAAGAGGCTATTGCAGGTGTACTAAATGTTAATTTTCGGTATTGCGCCCAATATCTAGTATAACCAATTTTAGGAAATATTTGATGTTCTGCAAAAACTATAGCTCCAACAGGCACAACTATTAATCCAGCATACGTAAGCAATGGAAGTATTTGAGAAAATACAAAAGGAAAACAAGCAACTATCATAGTTACCAGCCCAACCATTAATGTGGTTTTTTTACGCGATTGATTATTAAAAATAGCTTGTGCTGCTAAACCTGCTCGGTAAAGGTTAGCAACAGCAGTAGTCCAACCAGCTACAATTACAATTACAAAACCAGACCAACCTAATGCATAATACGCAACATCACCTGGATCTAGTTCTACAATAGATTTTCCTAAAATTACTGCAGCTCCAGCTCCCATAATTCCCGCAGAAATCCAAGCTATATAATGACCGAACATCATACCTGTACCAGTAGCAAACCCATAGGATTTCTTTTTTGCAAAACGAAATAAAGCCATATCAATAAGTCCAAAATGGGTAATTGTATTTGCTGCCCAAGCAAAACCAATAACTTCTGTTAATCCAATACCTGGTTCGCCATTACTATTTAAACCTGTCCATATAGAAAGGTCTCCTAGACTTATAAAATCGCTCCATCCATTTGGAACTGTTTTTCCTAATACTTCTAAAGACAAAGCTGGTAAAAGCACAAAAGCACCACAAGTAAACATTACAAATAACCAAGGCGCACAGATTCCCGAAAAATCGGAGACTGCTTTAAAACCATAGATAGCTATAGATACAACTACCGAACCTACAATTAAAACTATTAGTATAAACCATAAGTTTGTTGGATACCAATTTAGTTGTGCTGGAATATTAAATGCAAAACGCACTGCAGTTGCAGAAACTGTAATCATAGCAGCTGATATAACCGTAAAAATAACAACATTTGCCCAATTATAAAGCTTGGTCATAGAATCTCCTGCTATTTTATTAAGGTAAGTATATAAACTCAATCTAGTGTCAACAGCAATTGGCGAAGTAATAAATCTCCAGCTTAAAACAGCTAAGATATTACCTATTAACAAGCCTAGTAAAATATCTTTAGTTGTTGCCCCTAAAGCAACAAAAGTAGCTCCAATAACAAATTCGGTAGCAGCAACATGTTCTGCTGCGTATAGCCCTGCAAAATGAGTCCAATTATGCAGTTTGCTTTTTGAAACTGGTAATTGTTCTGCTTCTAGATTTTGGAATTGTTTAAAATTATTAGATGTTTCCATAATGTTTTGTTTCTAAATTAACGGTTATGGTATTTTTCTGAAATGGAAAGTAAGGCATCAACTTATAAAATAAATTGCTTAAAACTGTTTTATGTTTTTTAAATTTCATGAGTAATATGTATTAATTATGTTGGTTTAAAATAAGGTTATATCAAGTTGAAGAATTGTTTTTTCCTTTTCAGGATTCCACATTGCCGTAACTTCTACCGGTAATTTATAATTACTTATAGCAATGTTTTTATTTAAGCTTACTCCAACATTTATAATATTCCCTTTGTTTTCTGTGTAAAAAGTTTTATCTGTAATAAAAGACCAAGCGCCTCCGGTAAAAACAGATAGTTTATAATCTTCTTTTTGCCAAATTGCACTTTTTAATTCTAAATAATGTGTCCAAGAGTTTTTTAAATCGCCATTATTTTTAACTTCATAATCACCTGACCCTCCATTTATTATTGTGGCTAAATACAAGGAAGTTTTTTTAGAAACATCTATACCAAAACCTACATCTACAAAATTGTATCCTTGCGTTTTATCATAACTCCAAAAGGACAATTTATCACCTCTTTCTTCAACCCCAGTATAATTATTATGTGAAACAGCTTCTACATAAAAATTATCTGAAAAACGATACATTGCATAGATAGATACCTCTTTATAGTTAGCACTTACGCTTTCTCCTGTACTATTATTAGTAACATTAACGCTAGAAAAACCTGCTCCACCCCATAAACCAACAGTTAATTTTGAATTGTATGAATTGAATTCTAAACTAGTTGCAAAAATGGCTCCTGGATGCACTACAGAACCATGCCAAGTATGCATGTTTTTTATATGTGCTGATATTTCAAACGCTTTGTATTTATCCTTATCTATTTTTTGTGCCTCTAAAAAGTGACTATTTAAAATTAATAACAACAGTGCTATAATTTTTTTAAGATTACTTTTTTTAGTCTTAAAAATCTGTAAAGCTTTTAAATGTTTAAGTAGTGTTAAAGTAACATTGTTGTTTTTCATAATAAATAACTTTTATAGTCACTATTTCGTTTTAGTTAAATAACGTCATTATGACGTTTATTTGTCAAATGTAATAAATAAAAATATACAATTCCTAATAATTTTATTAAAATATGTGTTTTTTTATCATTATTAACATCATAATTGATATTTGTCAGCTTATTTAAAGAGGTATTTTAATAATAACATATAATGTTATTATGACGTTTGTTTAAATTTTGTATATTTGCTATTACTTAAAAAAAAGTATTAATTAAGCTTATTATTATAAAATAAAAATAGTTATGACTCCTAAAATAATACCTAATGTATCTGTTGATTGTGTAGTTTTTGGATTTGATGCAACCACAAAATCATTAAATGTTTTATTAATACAACGACAATTAAAAGATGAAGATACTAATGAATTACTAGTAAATGATTTTGTTTTAACAGGGTATCATGTTTATGAAAATGAAAAACTAGATGAAACAGCTACAAGAGTTTTAAAAGAACTAACCGGATTAGACAACCTTTATAAAAAACAATTTAAATCTTTTGGAAGTCCTACCCGATTGATGAATGAAAAAGATATTATTTGGGCAAAAAACAAAAAGTTTAATTTAAGAACCATTACTGTAGCTTATTATTTTTTACTTCAAACATACGAGGTTAATTTAAAAGATAATAAATACAATGCGCAATGGTTTCCAATACATAACTTACCAGAATTAGGTTTTGATCATTTAGAAATTATCAATCAAGCGTATGAAGATTTAAAAACAAAAGCAATGTATAAACCAATTGTTTTTGAAATGCTTCCAGATAAATTTACAATAAATGAATTACAAGATATTTTTGAATCTGTTTTAGATGTTAAAATAGATAATAGAAACTTTAGAAGAAAAATGATTGCTAAAAAATATTTGGTTGCTTTAGATGAAAAACAAATTGGAGTAACTAAAAAACCTTCTAAACTTTATATGTTTAGTAAAGATGTTTACGAAAAAATGTACAAAAACAACTCTTTTATAAATATTTAAACATTAAGAAAACTTTGGTAAAAGCAAAATTGATTGCAAACAAAAAGCGAGTAATTCAAAATGAATTACCCGCTTTTTAACAATCAACCAAATAAATTTTTATTGAACATCTATAATACCTACCACTTCATAAGCTCTAGTACCATTGTATTGTATTTTTTCGTATAAAATGTTTGCGTATTCGTAATACGTTAAACCATCAATAACTACTTTCTCATAATCATTTGGTAATTCGTACACAATAGTACCTATTTCTGGTTCAACTACTTCATACACATTGTTAACTTGTATATAAAATATACCTTGTGCATTATAATAGTTGCGGTTGTTAAACTGTATTCTTCTATAATTTGCTGGTAATACACTTACTCTAAATCCAATTTTAGGTGCAATTGCAATATAGCGTCCTCTAGATTGTGTATAATACTTATTATTGGCATAATAGTAATTTTGCCCATTATGTTTTATAACTGTTCTATTTGGTACTGTTCTTACTGAAATTACCTTTTTTGTAGGTTTTTTATAAGTTACTTTTGTACTTGGTATTCTTTTACTTGTAGTTGTTCTTTTAACCGTAGTTGTTTTTACAGTTTTACTTGTTGTACTACTTCTACGTGACTGTGCTGTAGCCTGAGTTGTTAAAGCTACCATAAATAATGATGCTAAAACATATGCTTTAATATGCGTTTTCATAATTTTTAATTTTTTTAGATTAAACCTCTATTCTTGTTATTAATATTAAGACTCGCTTTTTTATTAATAGTTTAAAGGTATTTATATAAATAGTCTAAAAAAAAGTTAATAGATGCTCTCTACTATTGTATCTATAAATAGGCGTATTGTATAGAAGTTGCATAATTTAAGATAGGAATTACACAAAAAAAAAGGCTGTTTAAAAAGTAATGAAATCCGTAATTCTGAATTTATTTCAGAATTTCATCATACTGATAATCAATCATTATGAGAACCTGAATCAAGTTCAGGTTGACGAATTTTTCACTTTTAAAACAGCCTCCTTAATTTACTTGAAAGTTATTATTTTAATAAACTAAGTAAACCTGTTAATTCTGTTAGGTTTAAACTTGAACTTTTGTCAGTATCTAGTACACCAAAATTTTCAGCTACAGATCCAATAGCTTCTGTAGTACTAATAGCTTCATCTTTATTACTATCTAATAAAGTAAAAAGTGTTGAAATTTGCTGAACAGTAGAATTAGAACTTAAAGAACTTAACAATGTTGCTGCACTTGAAATATTAGATGTGTTTACATTTTTTACACTATCACAGCTAAACATTGTAAGTGCTAATACTAAAGGTAATACGATTCTTTTCATAATATAAATTTATTTTTTAATGAAGCGGCAAATGTACTACATTACTAGTATAAAAAAAATGGAATAGACAAACTTTAATAATTTACCTTTTAAAGCGTTAAATTTATAGATGAAATTAACCTAGTCTAATAAAAATTAACGCTCTAAAACTACAAATTGGTTTAAAGCTTCCATAGCTTCACAGCCATAAACTACCGAAGGTCCACCTCCCATAAGAATAGCAACTCCAATAGTTTCCATAACTTCTTCGGCACTTGCACCAGCATTTAACGCATCGTGTACGTGGCATACAATACAGCCTTCGCATCTAATAGTAATTGCAATACCTAAGGCTATAAGTTCTTTAGTTTTAGATGATAGCGCACCATCCTCACAACTTGCGGTGTGCATTTTACTAAAACCTTCCATAATATTAGGGATTTTTGCGCCCATTTCTCCCATTAATTTAGAGAGATCGTTGTAGTGTTTTGAATAATCTTTAGTCATATCTAAACTATTTAAAACGTTAATAAAGAAACTGTATTTGTTTTAAAAAATATCTAAAACAAGCTGTTACTCAAATATATTAAATATTAAGATATAATTAGTTGATTTAAATCAGTTTTTTTTATTTTTTGTACTGATATTCAATATTTTAATTAAACACAACTAAGTTAATGAATTGTTATTTACAAACGCTAAGAACTTTGGCTTGTATTGTTCTGAAACTGTAATACGTTGTTTGTTAATAATAATTTGACTACGCTCTATTTCTTCAATATTTTTTAAAGAAACAATAAATGATCTATGTACGCGCATAAATTGTGTTTCAGGGAGTTCTTTTTGTAACGATTTTAAGCTCATTAAGGTTAAAATTGGCTTTGGATTGTCTTTTAACCATATTTTAATATAATCTTTTAATCCTTCAAAATACAATACATCTGTAAGTTTAATACGCAGTTGTTTGTATTCAGATTTTACAAAAAGGAATTCTTTTTTTGAAGATACTATTTTTTGCTGTTTTTCTTTTACCAATGAAAACCATTTATTTGCTTTGTTAGCTGCAGCTAAAAACTCGGCATAATCAAAAGGTTTTAATAAATAATCTAAAGCTTCAACTTTTATTCCTTCTAAAGCATATTGATCAAATGCAGTAGTAAAAATTACGCGTGTATTTTCGGGTAACATTTTAGAAAATTCAATTCCTGTTAAATCAGGCATTTGTATGTCTAAAAACAATAAATCTACAGGTTCAGATTTTATAAACTCCATAGCTTCAATAGCATTACTACACTTTTTTTTAAGTGTTAAAAAGGGTGTTTTTTCTACATAGCTTTCAACTAAATTAAGTGCCATAGGTTCATCATCAACAATAACACAGGTTATTTTAATACTATTCATTTTACATTGTTTCTATCTCCAAATGTACTAAAAAAAGATTATTTTCAACAGATGTTTTAAAGCTGTATTTACCAGCATATAAAAGTTTTAAGCGTTTTTCTAAGTTTTGCAATCCAATACCAGAACCACTTTTATCGTTTATTTTTTTAGGGAAATTATTATTTTCAACCGTAAAAAGTACGGTTTTATCTTTACAAGTCATTTGTATATTTATACTACTATCTTTACTTGCAGAAACTCCATGTTTAAAGGCATTTTCTATTAATGATATAAATAATAATGGCGCAATTTTAATTCCTGATTCTTTTGAAGGAAAATTATAATTAACAACTGTTTTGTCTGAAACCCGTAACTTCATTAAATCAATATATTTTTTCATAAAATCAATTTCTTTTGAAAGCGGAACTAATTCCATATTGGTTTCATATAACATATAACGCATTAACTTGCTTAAACTATGAATAGATTTTTTTGCTTGATCTGGCGAAATATCTACCAAAGAGTAAATATTATTTAATGAGTTAAAAAAGAAATGCGGTTGTAATTGATAATGTAAATGTTGTAATTCTGATTGTAACTTTATATTATCTGCTTCTTTGCGTTTAGCTTCTGTTTCAGCCCAGCGCTTTGTAGTTTTAATGGCTACTGAAAATAATAAAGGAGCCATATAAGATAACATTTGAACATATATAGTCATTTTAAAAGGCGGACCAGCGTCATCTGTACTACCTCTTTTTCTAATAATATCAACAAATAATTGGTTTTCAATTTGCTCTTTTAATAGAATAAATATTGTTATCATAAGTATATTAATAAGAACAAAAAACAAGGTTTTTTTTGCAAACAAAAACCGATCTATAAGTACAAAGTAATTTAGATAAAAAATAATGGCATAAAACAATATTGGAATCCAGAAATGTGCAATTATTCTATTGATATTTTGCTCTTGACCATACGATAAAATATAAGGGATACTAAACAGTACTAGCCATACAAGTAAGTGAGAAAAGATTGTTATTTTTATATTTTTATCCATGCTGTTTAATTTTATAGCGTATTTAATAAAAATGCACAACGGGTAATACCTGTTTTTAAATACATTTCAAAAGTAAAACTTTTTACCATTTTAGTGTTATATAATAGATAATATACACTATTAACTATACCAACTACGGCATTTTATCGATTGTAATTTACATAAAAAGTATTAAAAATTACCATACTACTGCTACTGTTATACATTGTGTATTAAATGGGTTTACTCCCCTTTTTCTCCTAAAAATTTCCATTTTAAAAAAATAACCCCTGCTATTTACCGAAGGATTCTCGAATAAAACCAGAACAAAAACCCTTAAAATAACTGTTTTAGTGTCATTACCATTCAGTAGCTATCATAAAAAGGCTATAGTAGTCTAAAAATGGCATTTTGTTTTATAAGCATTCAAAAACTTTCAATTTATTTCAATACGTGTCAGTATGTTTCAAGAGTTTGTTTGTTAAGGGTTTAGCATTTAGATTTGGAATTTATTAATTAAAAACACATATTATTATGGCAACATTCGAAAAAGGAATTTTAGGCGGATTTTCTGGTAAAGTAGGTAACGTAGTAGGCTCTCGTTGGCGTGGAAAAAACATAATGCGAAGTTTACCACAACGCGGTAACTATACACCTTCTGTAAAACAAGAAGAACAACGCGAAAAATTTAAAACCGTTATTAGTTTTTTAAGTCCTATTGTAGGGGTATTAAGTAATTATTTTGGAAACCCACAAGGCGATAAATCGCGTGCAAATTTAGCAACTTCTTACCATCTAAAAAATGCAGTAGTTAGCACTCCCCTAGGTATGGTAATGGATTATGCTAAAGTTTTAATAAGCAAAGGCGATTTACGAGGTTTAGATACTGGTACTCTTACGGCAGGTGCTAGTCAAGCACTTGTTTTTGGGTGGCAAGATAATAGCGGACAAGGTAAGGCTACTGGAACAGATCAACTTATGGTAGTGGCATATGCCCCCGATCTTAATTTATTTTATACCAATTTAGCAGTTGCTACAAGAGATGCCACAACAGCAACGGTAACTTTACCCGATTATATGGCTGGATTAGAAGTTGAGGTTTGGGCATCTTTTAGTAAGCCAGATACCAATTTTGCAGCTATAAGTACCTATTTAGGTAGTGTAACGGTAGTGTAAATATTGTAGTTGTAAAAAAGCTGATTAAGGCGCATAAATGTATTATTATATTGCTATAATACATTTATGCGTTTTGCTTTTTTGTATGCTATACTAAATACAACTGTATTGCAATAATTAAAGCTAAAACAGACACTTTAAAAAGTATATAAATCGGTTATTTTAAACTTGCTTTAGAATCTTATTTTAAAAATTTGCAATTAATTTAATAAGCTAAAATAAATTTAGATTAATTAAAATTTTATTTTTTAAACAGTCTTTTATGTTTTAGGTACTAAGTATTAAATTGTAATTTAGAGTATAAGTAATTTATTAAAAAAGTAATATAAACTACTTTTGTTTTACATTTTTTATTGCCCGGTGCATTAACATTTTGTTTAATAAGTGTTTTGGGTACATAGGAATATGACCTAATTTAAAATTAGGAATGCGTTGTTGCTTTCTTAACCTGTATATAGTACTACGACTTACATTTAAATGTGCCATGGCCTCTTCTGTGGTTAGCCATACTTCATTTTCTAATAAATGGGCATCAAATTCTAAATATGGATGTTGGTTTTCTGGGGTTTGTTTTTTATTATCTTTTTTCATAATAACTTATTTTTTTAGTTAATAGATACAGCTCTGAAATAGAGTTGTTTATAAACGAATATAGTACTTTTTTTTTAATTATAAAATCTTGTTAAAAATAGGGACTAAATTATTGTTAGGTAAATATATACTTAATTGTTGTTTAAAAATAAATTTAGTTTTAGTATATTTTTAGCTTAAAAAGCTACTAATTTATAAAATAGTATAAGTTAAATACGGTGTATAGATAATTAATAAAAAATATAAAAACTACGTTTATCCCGTGTTTTTTTAGGGTAAAACAGTTATATTTGTTATTATATAATGAGTTGTGGTTAATACCGAAAACCAAGAAACCGAGTGAATAAAACAGTATTTGAAATTACCAAAATGGACTGTCCTTCAGAGGAAAATCTAATCCGAATGAAATTGGACGGAATTTCAAGTATTGCGAATTTAGACTTTGACATTCCGAATCGAAAATTGACCGTTTTTCACAGCGGAGAAATTGACCAAATCGAAAAGTCCGTTATCGAACTGAATTTAGGCGGAAAAAAAATCTCGACTGAACAAACCGACCAAACGAAATTTAAAGAAAATGCAAACCAAAAAAAGCTTCTTTGGTCTGTACTTGCAATAAATTTTGCCTTTTTCATTATCGAAATGACAACAGGAATTATCTCAAAATCTATGGGACTTGTTGCTGATAGTTTAGATATGCTTGCAGACAGTTTTGTTTACGGAATTAGTTTGTTTGCGGTTGGCGGAACTGTGATAAAGAAAAAACGGATTGCGAAGCTTGCTGGATATTTTCAAATTACACTTGCTATTATTGGATTTATGGAAGTTTTAAGAAGATTTTTCGGAGACGAGAAACTTCCTAATTTTTCGACAATGATTATCGTTTCGATTTTTGCACTTATAGCAAACGGAATTTGCCTTTATATTTTACAAAAGTCAAAAAGTAAAGAAGAAGCTCATATGAAAGCGAGTATGATTTTTACTTCAAATGATGTGATTATTAATTTAGGTGTAATTATCGCAGGAGTTTTAGTAAATTGGTTGAGTTCAAGTAAACCTGATTTGATTATCGGAACAATCGTTTTTATTTTGGTAATTCAAGGTGCATTTAGAATATTGAAATTAAGTAAATAAAATAAGTACTAACCACAACAACTAAGCATTCGGCGTGCCGATAGGCTAACGCTGAATGCTTAGTTGACTAATTGTATTCGGATTAATTTAGGTTAATTTTCTGTTTCTATGGGGATTTCGATACTAATTGAGAAGCTAATTAAAAAAAGTATTGAAGTATTTTACTTTTTTTGGTGATTTTTGGGTAGTTATTAAATATTAAACTTACCTAAATAAGTTATGTTATTTTTATTTAATAATTAACTTCCGCCTTTTAGGTTGATAAGTGCAGCACTTGGTATATTTTATTGCTTGCTTATCCCCTACTTATAAAAACACCTTCGTTTTTTTGGTCTGTAATTATTTACTAAATTTAGTGCTTAAAACACGCCGTAAAACATATATAAATACGTTGTGTGTAATAACATTAGAGCGTAATTGAGATTAATTTAAAAATATAAAAACTACGTTTATCCCGTGTTTTTTTAGGGTAAAACAGTTATATTTGTTATTATATAACGAGTTGTACACAAGCTCTGAAAAGCCAACCGCACAGTCAAGCACATTTCATTTTGCTCGTGCCTCACAAAATAAAAAGAGCTTGCCTTTTCCATACGCTCACCCAAACCGAATGATTATTTTAATACTCATTTAGTGAGATATTTAATAATTCTTCTTACATTAGTAAACTGAATTAAATAATTCAATTATGAACCGAATTAAAGAGGTTTTAGAACAAAAAGGAATTAAACAAAAGTGGTTAGCTGAACAAATGGGAAAGAGTTATAATATGGTAAACTCTTACGCCCAAAACAGACGACAACCGAGTTTGGAAGACTTATACAAGATTGCGGAAATTCTAAACATAGAAGCAAAAGAATTACTAGTGCCAATAAAAGAATTGAATTGAGGACAGAAATAGACATATTAGAAAATGAAATCTTAGAAAAATATCCAGAAGTATTGGATATTCTTTTGCGAGACCAAACGACTCAAAAAAACATTATTTGGGCAACGAGTAATTATGAACATCTTGGAGAATCATATTTAGAAATCAAACAGATTAAGTCCGAACTCATTACAGGCATTAACGGTGATGTGATAATGCCAAGGGTTCAAAAAGACCAAATATTACAACAGTCTAGGGTTAAGAATATGGCTGAAGTCTTTACGCCATCTTGGATTTGTAATGCTCAAAACAACTTGATAGATAATGCTTGGTTTGAGCGAAAAGATGTTTTCAACAAAGAAATCCCAAATGAAAAAAAATGGAAAACAAATCAAGCAAAAATTGAATTTCCTAAAAATAAATCTTGGCAAGATTATATAAATGACAAACGACTTGAAATTTCTTGTGGTGAAGCACCATACATAACAAACCGATACGACACAACAACAGGAGAATTCATAGAAATTGAAAATAGAATTGGTTTACTTGATAGAAAACTCAGAATAATAAATGAAAATGTTGATGAATCAAATGAATGGCTTGAGGCAACTAAATCAGCTTATAAAAACACATATGCTTATGAGTGGCAAGGAGACAGTTTATTGTTAGCTAGAGAATCAATGCTATTTACATTCATAGAAAATTACAAATCTAAATTTGAAAAAGAGCCTTTACTTAAATCAATACAAACTATAGCAGAAATAATTTCTTTGAATGTTTGGCAAATGGACGGATTAAAAGGCGTAATTCCTTTCTCTTGTGGAGAAATAAAAACCAAAACAGTTAACCTATTTGGAGAAGAGGAAACCGATAATTCATTTTGCAAAGGTTGTCTTAATGGTAATATTTTCGAACATAATGGAACTTACTGTATGATAATGGATTGGCCAAACACAGGATTAAAAGGAAAAAAAATAAGATTTATAGACCTTCTTCAAAATAAACATCAATCAATAAATGGCAAATAATAATCAGCTTGACATACAACTTTTAGAAAATTTAATTATTGGAAGAGTTGAGCCTCACATCTATGCTTTTACAACAGAAACAGTCCCTAATTATTTAAAAGTTGGTGACACATATAGACCTATTGAGCAAAGACTTAATGAATGGAGAAAGCATTTTCCAGAACTTGAAAAGAAGTATCAAAAGGTTGCCAAAGTTGATGAAGAAACATTTTTTAGAGACTTTGCAGTACATAAATTTTTAGAATCCGAAATCCATAAAACTAGGTTGCTACCAGATTCATTAGAATCAATTCCTTATTACTCTAACGAATTCTTTAAAGATACTGAAGTAGAAGAACTAGATGATGCAATTGCAGATATTCAAGAAACTTATCAGAATAATGACACAAAATATCAATTTTATAAGTTTGAAGATAGTCACATACCAATAGTTCACACATACAAAAGAACCGAAAGTTACGACCCAAGACCAAATCAAGATGAAACCATTAAGAGATTTAAAGAAGCAATAAAAAAAGGTAGAACAAACCTATTAATGTATGCAGTAATGCGATTTGGTAAATCGTTTACTTCAATGTGCTGTGCTGTTGCAATGGATGCAAAAATAGTTTTAATCGTTTCCGCTAAAGCTGATGTAAGAGAAGAATGGAAGAAAACAGTTGAAAGTCATATCAAATTTGATGGTTTTAGTTTTTTAGATAGTAATTCACTTTTAGAAAGCGGAACAATCATAAAAGATAAACTGAAAGCTAACGAAAAAATTGCCTTATTTCTTACACTTCAAGACTTACAAGGAGATGACATAAAATCCAAACATAAGGAAGTGTTTGAAAATCAAATTGACCTTTTACTAATAGATGAAACTCATTTTGGTGCAAGAGCTTTAGAATATGGTAAGGTTTTAAAAGAGTTAAAGAGTAAAAAAGAACTAAAAAGCGAAACCAAACTTAATGATGAAACTTTAGACAACTTAGACGAAACAACTAAGACAATTAACTCGAAAATTCGAATCCATTTATCGGGAACACCATATCGTATCTTGATGAATAGTGAATTTACAACTGATGATATTATTGCATTTTATCAGTTCACTAATATTGCTGATGACCAACAAAATTGGGATAATGAATACTTAACCAAAGACGACACAAAAGAATGGGAAAACCCTTACTATGGTTTTCCTCAAATGATTCGATTTGCTTTCAACCCAAACGAGTCATCTAGACAAAAAATGGAAGAACTGAAAAAATTGGGTATTACTTACGCTTTTTCAGAGTTGTTCAGACCAAAATCCATTCTAAAAGACACAAAAACCGAACTACATAAAAAGTTCGTTCACGAACAAGAAATTGTTGACTTGCTTAATGTTATAGATGGCACAAAAAATGACGATAACTTATTGAGCTTTCTCGATTATGACAAACTGAAAGAAGGTAAAATGTGTCGTCACATTGTTTGTGTTCTTCCCTATCGTGCTTCTTGTGACGCATTTGAAAGCTTAATTAAATCAAATGAGTTTAAAAATCTTAGCTCGTACGAGGTAATTAATATTTCTGGAGTTGAAAATGAAAAGATATTTAAAGATACGCAATCAGTAAAATCTAAAATTGAAAAATGTGAAAGTGAAAACAAGAAAACAATCACTTTGACAGTAAACAGAATGCTAACTGGTAGTACAGTTCCGCAATGGGATACTATGCTATATTTAAAAGATACTGCTTCACCTCAAGAATACGACCAAGCTATTTTTAGACTTCAAAGTCAATTTATAAAGACTTACAAAGAACCTAATGGAGATTCTGTTAAATACAATATGAAGCCTCAAACATTGTTGGTTGACTTTAATCCAAACAGAATGTTCCAAATGCAGGAGCATAAATCACAGATTTACAATGTAAATGTAGAATCCAATGGAAATTCAAGATTAGGAGAACGAATAGAAAAAGAACTTCAAGTTTCACCAATAATAGTAATCAATAACAAAAAAATGGTTCAAGTTGAACCAACAGATATTTTAAATGCAGTTCGTCAATATTCAAGTGAAAGAAGTGTGTTAGACGAAGCCACCTCAATTTCAATAGATTATTCGCTTTTAAGTATTGAAGAAATAAAAGCAGTTATTGACAGACAAGGTAAAATAGGTTCAAGACAAGGTATTGAAATTAAACCTTCTGAAGGCGAAGGAGAAGACCTAGATACAGGTGACAAGCCTGATGGTGATGACACACCTGGAAAAGAGGACAAAGAAACAGAAACTTCAAAAGAAGATAAGGTAGACTACAAAGGAAAGTTTGCAATGTACTATGCAAGAATTCTTTTCTTTTCTTTTCTCACAAATTCAAAAGTTAAATCTCTGGAAGAAATTATTGAAGCCATAAATGATGTACAAGACAATCTTCGTATTGCGTCTAACTTAAGTTTAGAAACAGTGATACTTTCACTGTTTCAACAACACATCAATCCTTTTGTTTTAAGCGAGTTAGATTATAAAATTCAAAATATCAATTCGCTTGCAAATGACACAACTATTTCGCCTATCGAAAGAGCAAGCAATGCAATGAAAAAATTCAGTCGTTTATCAGACTCTGAGATTGTTACACCTGAAATCGTAACTGATAAAATCATTCAAACTTTACCAGAAGATACTATTAGTGATTCCACTTTAATATTAGACATTGCTTCAAAACAAGGTGAATTTGTTTACTCTTTTTATAAAAAGTTTGGTAAAAAGGTAGCGAACAATTTTTATTCAATACCAACATCAAAAATTGCTTATGAATTTACTAGAAAAGTCTATTCATTACTTGAGCTAAACATAGAAAATATAGAATCAAACTACACATCTTACGATTTAATTGAAGAAAACGATTTGATTGAAGATGAAACAATAAAAATTAACAACAACGATATGAAATTTAATGCAATTGTTGGAAATCCACCATATCAGCAAACAATTAGTGACAACTCAAAAAACAAATCATTAAGTAGACAAATATTTCCTGATTTTATAAAAATTTGTGTTGGTCTAAACCCACACTATCTATCTCTTGTAACACCTTCAAGATGGTTCACAGGAGATGCTCAGGATAAATCTTTTTTGCGATTGCGAGAATTTTTTCAAGAAAACAACCATATACAGAGCATAGTCAACATACCAATTTCAAGTTCTGTTTTTCCCGCAGTTGAAATAAGTGGTGGTATAAACTATTTTGTTTACAATCCGAATCACAATGGTAATATAGAATTCACTGAGTATTATGATGAAGAAAATTCGCAAACTTTTACAAGACCGCTATTTGAAGAAGGACTAGATATTATTCTAAGTAGTGGTTTTAGTCATAATATCATAAGTAAAGTAAAAAATGAAGGTTTCGAATCAATAACAGCCTTAACGAAAGGTCGTAACGCTTTTGGCATTTTAGGTAAAAATGCAAATGAGATTTCAAGTTCAACCTATCAAAATGGATATTACGAATTAAGATGTAAGCACGAAGAAATTAGATATGTTGATAGCGAACTCATTACTAAAAATAAAGAGATTGCCGATAAATGGAAGATTTTTATATCCAAAAGTAATGGTGCAGCAGGCTTACTAACTGACAACAAAGAAGTATCAATTTTAGGCAAACCTTACTTAGCAAAACCAAAGTCGGCTTGTACTGATTCTCTAATCCCAATTGGAAATTTTGAAACTGAATTTGAAGCAAAAGCCTTAGAATCTTATATTAAAACAAAGTTTTTAAGATATATGGTTGGCATATTAAAAACTTCACAGAATATACTTCAAAATGTATATCAATTTGTTCCCATTCAAGATTTCACGCCTGAATCGGATATTGATTGGACTAAATCCATTGAAGAAATTGATAAACAACTTTACGAAAAGTATAAACTGAACTATGAAGAAGCTAAATTCATTGAAGAAATAATAAAACCGATGTAAGCCAACGCTAAAAGCCATACACATTTGCAATTCGCTACAGCCAACACACAAGCCAAAAATTGCAAAAGAGTATGTCTTTGCCTACGCTGAATGACAATCTGAACGGAATAAAGCCAGTGTACAACAACTAAGCATTCGGCGTGCCGATAGGCTAACGCTGAATGATATGTTGACTAATCGAGATACGCGTTATTGAATTAGTTATGGGGATATAGAGGCTACTTGAACAACTAAGCATTCGGCGTGCCGATAGGCTAACGCTGAATGATATGTTGACTAATCGAGATACACGTTATTAATTTAGATATGGGGATATAGAGGCTACTTGTGTAGTAATTATAAAAAATGTAGTGTAGCTTTTTACTTTTTTTGGTGATTTTTGGGTAGTTATTAAATTTTAAGATTATTTAAGTAAGTTATGTTATTTTTATTTAATAATTTTTTTGGTTAATAAGTGCAGCACTTGGTATATTTTATTGCTTGCTTATCCCCCTACTTATAAAAACACCTTCGTTTTTTTGGGTCTGTAATTATTTACTAAATTTAGTACTTAAAACACGCCGTAAAACATATATAAATACGTTGTGTGTAATAACATTAGAACGAAATTGAGATTAATTTAAAAATATAAAAACTACATTTATCCCGTGTTTTTTTTTAGGGTAAAACAGTTATATTTGTTATTATATAACGAGTTGTAAGTAATGCCGAAAAACCCAGAAACCGAGTGAATAAAACGATATTTGAAATTACCAAAATGGACTGTCCTTCAGAGGAAAATCTAATCCGAATGAAATTGGACGGAATTTCGAGCATTGCAAATTTGGAATTTGATATTCCGAACCGAAAATTGACCGTTTTTCACAGCGGAGAAATTGACCAAATCGAAAAGTCCGTAATCGAATTGAATTTAGGCGGAAAGAAAATCTCAACTAAAAAAACCGACCAAACGGAATTTAAAGAAAACGAAAATCAAAAAAAACTTCTTTGGTCTGTACTTATCATAAATTTTGCGTTTTTCATAATCGAAATGACAACAGGAATTATCTCAAAATCTATGGGACTTGTTGCCGACAGTTTAGATATGCTTGCGGACAGTTTTGTGTACGGAATTAGTTTATTTGCGGTTGGCGGAACAGTAATAAAGAAAAAACGGATTGCCAAACTTGCTGGATATTTTCAAATAACACTTGCGATTATTGGATTTGTAGAAGTTTTAAGAAGATTTTTCGGAGACGAGAAACTTCCCGATTTTTCGACAATGATTATCGTTTCGATTTTTGCACTTATCGCAAACGGAATTTGTCTTTACATTTTGCAAAAGTCAAAAAGCAAAGAAGAAGCACATATGAAGGCGAGTATGATTTTCACTTCGAATGACGTGATTATCAATTTGGGAGTAATAATTGCAGGAATTTTAGTGCATTATTTGAGTTCTAATAAACCTGATTTGATTATCGGAACAATTGTTTTTGCGTTGGTAATTCAAGGAGCATTTCGGATTTTGAAATTAAGTAAGTGAATGAAAAAAGCACTACTTACAACAACTAAGCATTCGGCGTGCCGATAGGCTAACGCTGAATGATATGTTGACTAATCGTATTTGGATTAATTTAGATTAATTTTCTGTTTCTATGGGGATTTCGATACTAATTGAGAAGCTAATTAAAAAAAGTATTGAAGTATTTTACTTTTTTTTGGTGATTTTTGGGTAGTTATTAATTTTTAAACTTACCTAAATAAATTATGCTATTTTTATTTAATAATTTTTTTGGTTAATAAGTACAGCACTTGGTATATTTTATTGCTTGCTTATCCCCTACTTATAAAAACACCTTCGTTTTTTTGGTCTGTAATTATTTACTAAATTTAGTGCTTAAAACACGCCGTAAAACATATATAAATACGTTGTGTGTAATAACATTAGAGTGTAATTGAGATTAATTTAAAAATATAAAAACTACGTTTATCCCGTGTTTTTTTAGGGTAAAACAGTTATATTTGTTATTATATAACGAGTTGGCGGTAATTTGAAGAAACAATTAACAACGAAAAACATTCAAAAAAATGAAGCTATAAGTAACTGTAAGATAGAATAAGAATTGAAATATCCTTTAATACGCAAAGTAGAAAGGGCGATTGTTAATATTAAAAAATTAGAAAATGACACAGTTACAAATGATTGACAAAACAAAGTCAATAGCTCAAAATGATAAAAATATTTCTGCCGTATTTATGTACGGGTCATTTACCAAAAATGAAGGGGACAAATATTCAGATATTGAATTCTACATCTTCTTGAAGGATAAAGAAAAATTTTCCGCTGAAAATTGGGTAAGCCAAATTCATCCTTTGGCATTATATTTTACCAACGAGTATGGAAGTGAAGTTGCCATTTTTGAAAATATGATAAGGGGGGAGTTTCATTTTTTGACAAACGACCAAATGGAAGTTATCAAATCGTGGGACGGTTTGGTAGAGTTTAGCGACTTTGACAAGATGATTTTAGTAGATAAAGAAGATTTATTGACTAACACGCTCAAAGAAATAAAAACTAAAGTACCTGATCGAACAACAAATGAAAATATCCTGTGGTTGAGCCAATCATTGTTGAATGTTTTACTTACAACAAGCAACTTAATTAAACGACAGGAATTTGCTCACGCATACCAAAGCTTATCAAATGTTCAAAAATATTTACTTTGGTTAATAAGAATTGAAACATACCAAACCAAACATTGGGAAAGTCCAACAAAAAGCTTGGAAAAAGACATAGATCCATATTGGTATTTGTTATTTCAGCAGACAACATCAGAATTAGATCCGACAGATATTAAAACAGCTTTCAAGAAGACATTAACATTGACTGAAAAACTTTTTGATAATCTTGGAGTTGAAGCAAAATTAAAGGGGGTATTAAGGAGAATTGAATAAAAAAACTACCGCCAACATTGTATAAGCGTAATGCGGGCGAAGTGGCTTAAAATTTGGTATTTTGGCATCTATCAAAGTTCGTGCTAGCGGACAGTGTATTGCTCCGAAAACCCGCACTACGCTTATACTTGACCGTTGTGCATAAGTGAAGAAAATGGAAAACAAACCAGATATACTAATTGATTTTAACGAAATTCTTCCAGAAGAATTAATATCCGAAGAAATAACTGAAATCTCTGAATGCGGTGCTAATGTTAAAATTAATAAGCACGAAAATAGTGTATGGAATGCTCTTGAATGGACAATTCCGACATTAATTATTGGCTATATTTTAAAACCATATTTTGAAACATTTTTAAAAGAAGCTGGAAAAGAACATTACAAAATATTGAGCGAAAAAATTAAGCCTTTATTGAAAAAAGGAAAATCCTTCGAAACCAAATTACTGACAGCATCACAATCAACTGAAAAACTCAGTAAAACATACAATCAATCTCACTCAATATCTATAATAGTAGAAACAAAAAGCGGTAGACTAATAAAACTATTGTTTGACAACGATTTAAGTTTAACAGATTGGGAAGAAGCTATCGATGAGCTATTTGATTTTGTTATTGAAAATTATGAAAGTCCGAACGAAAATAGGATTGAAAAGTTAACGGAAGGATTTAAGGAACATCCTAATTTCAAATACTATGCAGTAATTAATCAAGAAACCAAGAGGATTGAGTTTTTTGATGATAACAAACTAATGATTAAAACACGAAACAAGAAATAACACCTATGCACAACAACTAAGCATTCGGCGTGCCGATAGGCTAACGCTGAATGATATGTTGAATAATCGTATTCAGGTTAATTTAGATTAATTTTCTGTTTCTATGGGGATTTCTATACTAATTGAGAAGCTAATTAAAAAAAGTATTGAAGTATTTTACTTTTTTTGGTGATTTTTGGGCAGTTATTAAATTTTAAGATTATTTAAGTAAGTTATGTTATTTTTATTTAATAATTAGCTTCCGCCTTTTTGGGTTGATAAGTGCAACACTTGGTATATTTTATTGCTTGCTTATCCCCTACTTATAAAAACACCTTCGTTTTTTTGGTCTGTAATTATTTACTAAATTTAGTGCTTAAAACACGCCGTAAAACATATATAAATACGTTGTGTGTAATAACATTAGAGCGTAATTGAGATTAATTTAAAAATATAAAAACTACGTTTATCCCGTGTTTTTTTAGGGTAAAACAGTTATATTTGTTATTATATAACGAGTTGCCAGTAATTTGAAAACCAACCAATAATGTCAGTAAGTAGCTATAGAAATAAAGTCAGCCAACTAAATTCTCAAATTGCGGATTTAATGAAAAAGCAGGTTGCTGAAAGAAAAAAGGAAGTTGATTTGAATTCTAAAATCAATGATTTATCTAAAAGAGCTTTTTCATCAAAAAATCTTTCTACAGTCCAAAGTTATCAAAGACAAATAGACAGTAAATCAAAGGAGTTAATACGCGTAAGTGCTAAAGTTGCTGACTTTGAAAAAAAGCTAGCTGATAAACGAAAAGAATTGTCTCGAAATCAAGATTATTTGACAAAAGCTGTTGATAATGAAACCAAAAAGAGACAAAGTCAGGAATTGAATTTTTTAAAGGAAAAAGAGAGAATTAACCGTTCAGAATTGAGCAATATTCGGAATCTAAACTCTGAAATTCAACGTCAACAGAATATATTTGACAACTACCAAGTTCCAGAAAGTGAATTAACAGATGACGATGTTGACTATTCTCTAAAAGAACTTACAGAACTTCACGACCGAATTAACTCTGTTTTGGAAAAGCTTGAGAAACTTGGTTTTGGACAAGAAATAATATTTGAGGAAATTGAGCAATTAAAAGGGAAAAGCAAAAAAATCAGTAAAAAAGATTTGAAAATGATGCTTATTGGAAAAATTGTAAGCTTTGGAATGGGAAAAATTGACACAGAATTAGCAGCTCAAATATTTGAAGAAATTACGAATGTGGATTTAACTAAACTAATTGAATAAAAACTACTGGCAACAAAGTACTGTGGTAAAAAACAAGTAAAAATGTATTAATTTTTCATTAAAGTACTTTTATAGTTTCCATCATATATTAATCCTGATTTTGCAATAGCAAAAGCCTGTTTTAGTAGTTTATTACACACAGCTATTAATGCTAATTTTTTGCTCTTTCCTTTTGCTACTATTCGTTCATAAATTTCCTTACAAGCCTTGTTGTATTTGCAAGCATTAAAACTGCACATAAATAATAAATTTCGAAGCTTTTGATTTCCTATTTTACTAATCTTTGGTCGTCCATTTACACTGCTTCCACTTTTTCTAATCACAGGGGTTAGACCAGCATAACTACATAATTCGCTTCCGCTTGTGAAACGATCAAATCCGTCTGTTAAAACAACTAACATTAAAGCTGTTTTGTTTCCAATTCCAGGTATCGTTTTTAAGCGTGTTAAAACATCTTGGTGTACTTGCTTCACTAAAATCATCAGTTTATCTTCTACCATTTTTATTTCTTTCAGAAGCTGCTTTAAACTACGTTTTAGAGAACTCACAACCGCTTTACTTGGGTTTCCTAAAACAGTTTCTCCATGTAATTTATTTTTAAGCATAGTGCTTTGTTTTGTATACACAGAAAGGAGTCTAGTCATTTGAAGGCATTCTAATTGATGCTTAGAATTACCTTTTCATAGCTTTAATTTAACATGTTTGGCGTACTCACAAATTAACTTCGAATCGCTTTTATCTGTCTTGATTTTAGACAACTTCATCTGAATAAATCGTTTTACAAATAATGGATTCTCTACTGAAACTTTAATACCTTGTTACTGTAAATAATAGGCTAATTGATAATGATAATAACCAGTAGCTTCCATAACACAATGGCTATTAATATCTAGCAATTTTGTAAACTTTTTAAAGCCCGAAATACTATTTTTAAACTGGTAATAATTCCCAGAAGAATCTGTAACATCAAAAACTAAATGACTGATGTCAAGTCCAAAATATTTTATATCTTTATTCATAAGAAAATGTTTTTTGAAAGGACATACTACGCTAGTTTCAACGACTTAAAATCGAGGTCTAAAGCCTCATAGAACTGTACGAAATCTGTGTAGAAAAAAAGAGGGGATTTTCAATATTGACGAGATCTAAAGTCTCTCCGTATATAATAACCTTATTCCTCTCTTTTGTGCTTTCTGTTTATTTGTCTAATTTAATAAATTACAAACTTAAGCTGTATATAATTAATGGCTAGTCCTCACCTACTTACGAAAATCCTTGCGGATTTTCTATTCAGTTTTTATTTGCTAAATTAGGTGCTTAAACCACGCAACAAACCATATACAACAACGGTGGCCGTTAGTAGAATAAAAAAACATCGGAAATTATTTATATTAAAAAAAAAGATTTAACTCAAAAGTTTCTAATTTTATTTGTGTCTAACCTATATAAATGATGCAGCAATAAATGACAGATGAAGAATTAGTTTCAGGAATAATAGATGGAAATAAACTGTATTTTAAGATATTAGTTGATAAGTATCAATCTCTTGTTTTAAATACTTGCTTTCATTTTACACATAACAAAAACGATGCGGAAGATATTACACAAGAAGTTTTTATTAAAGTATATGAATCTATAAAAAATTTCAATTATCAATCTAAATTATCAACTTGGTTGTATAGAATTGCTGTAAATAAATCACTCAATTTTATTAGAGACAATAAAAAAAGAAATATTTTTAACAGTATTGACAACATATTTAATAAAAATACCAAATACGAACAACAAATAGAAGAGCCAACTTCAATAGAAGAAGAATCTGATTCTATTAAAATAAAACGGCTAAATATATTAAGAGAATCAATACAATTACTTCCCGAAAATCAAAAAATAGCTTTTATTCTTCATAAATATGAAGAGATTTCTTATCAAGAAATAGCCGAAATTATGAATGTGTCATTGGCTTCAGTAGAAGGACTTATTCATAGGGCTAAAATAAATGTTCAAAAAAATATTTTGAAAAAAATAAAATAAAGCAAAAGTTTATTCTATAAACGGTGTCAAATAAGTAAAAGCAACACAATGAAAACTCAATTATCAAATAATACATTATTGAAATTCTTTAACAAAGAACTTTCCCCTAAAGAAATGACACGGGTAGGCAGTATTATAAATAATTCAGAGAAATATAAGAGCAAAATAAATGAGTTAAAAGTGACTTACAGTTTAACTAATGAAAAGGAAAAATTAGAAGACAATCCATATTTATATATGGAAATTATGAATAAAATCACTGAAAATAAAGGTCCAAAAAGTAGTTATAACACATACTTTGTAAAAAGACTTTTTCAACCAATTATGGCAATATCTTTAATTTTATTAACGCTATATACAGGTTATAATATTGGCAATATAAACAACAAAACAACTAATGAATCTTCTACTTTTAGTAACAAATCAGAAATTTATTTCAACGAGTTACAACTTGAAAAGTTTGAAACCATTTTATTAATAAAAGAATAAAAAAAATGGAAAGAAATACTAAAATATTAACTGGAATAATAGTGCTTTTAATACTGCTTAACCTTACAATAGTAGGAACTATTTTATATAATAAAAGTGAAATTTCAAATTATAAGGTTCAGGATAATAAGGAAATAGCAATGCCTACAAATCACTTAGGTCGTTATTTTAGAGATGCATTAAATCTTTCAAATAAACAACATAGAGCATTTCAGGATATTAGGCATCAGTATCACGAAAATTCTGATGTTATTATTAAAAAAATGGATAAGAATAGAAATGATTTATTAACAGAGTTAGGTAAAGAAAAATCGGACACCATAACGTTAAATAAATTATCACAAGATTTAGGTTTTCTGCATACTGAATTAAAAAATTTAACCATTCAATATTACCTTAATATGAAAGAAGTTTGTAATGAAAAGCAAAAGGTGAAATTATTTGAAACATTTAAAGCAATGGTTAATTCAAGCGATATTATTCCAATGCCAGAAGAAAAAAGTTATAAAAACAATTAGAAAAAATCATTTAAATAAATAATAAAATGAAAACAACAAAAATTATCACGTTAGTATCCTTTGTAACAATATTGTTATTTAGTGTCAATTCTTATTCACAAGGTGGTAGAATGGGTAAAGGAATGCAAAACAGAGGTACTTTTAAAACTTTTGATCTTGATGGAGATGGACAAATTACAGCTTCAGAATTTGAAAAAGTAAGAGCACAAAGACAAGCTCAAAATTCTAAAAAAGGTGGTATGATGCGAAATAAAGCAAATGCGCCATCGTTTGAAAGTATTGATTTAAATAATGACGGTGTAATATCTTCTTCAGAATTTACAAAAAATCAATCAAATAGATTTAATAACAGATCTAATTCAAAAAACGGACAAGGAATGAGAGGAAGTCAAGGAGTTGGAGCAACTCAAGGAAGAATGCAAAACAGAGCTTCTTTTGAAACTTTTGACCTTAATAATGACGAATTTATTTCTGCTTCAGAATTTGAAAAAGTAAGAGCGCAAAAAAAATCTGAAAATGCTAAAAAAGGTGGTATGATGAAAAACAAAGCTACTTCACCATCTTTTGAAACTATTGATTTAAATAGCGATGGTAAACTATCTAAAGACGAATTTGCAGAAAACCAAGCAAATATGTTTAATAGTAGATCAAATACACAAAACGGGCAAGGAATGACTGGCAGAATGCAAAACAGCGCTTCTTTTGATACTTTTGATCTTGATGGAAACGGACAAATTACAGCTTCAGAATTTGATAAAGTAAGAGAAGAAAGACAAACTGAAAATGCTAAAAATGGTGGTATGATGAAAAACAGCGCTAGTGCTCCATCGTTTGAAAGTATTGATTTAAACAAGGACGGTGTTATTTTACCTTCAGAATTCGCGAAAAATCAAGCAAATAGATTTAAAAATAAATAATTAAAAATATCAGGTGCTAGTAAAAGCACCTGATATTTTTTTTACAAACAAATAAGATGGGAGATTTAATAAAATTAGTTTCAATTGCTACCATAATAAGTGTGGTTTTTATTTCGTGTAATAATAATCAAACAAAAAAAACAGAAGCTATAGCAATATCCCAACAAGACTTAAAAAGCACAAAAGGTTATAAACTTTTAGAAAGTAAGTGCTATATCTGTCATTTTGAAGTGCCCGATCCTGTCAAAATGAACCAAATGCTTGCACCACCAATGCTGCGTGTTAAAGAGCATTATTTACCAAATTATCAAAATAAAGAAGACTTTATAAAAGCAATTACCAATATTATAAATAACCCTTCTGAAGAAAATACATTAATGCCTGGGGCTATTAAAAAATTTAACTTAATGCCTAAATTAATTTACAATCAAGATGAATTAAAATTAATTGCTGAAACTATTTATAAATACAATTTTGGTGCTGCTCCAAAAATGAAAATGTTAATGATGGGAGGGTTACAATTAAATAATGGTGAAAGATGGAAATTAAAAAAGGAAACTATTAAAAAATTGGATGGCATTACAAACAGTTTATATACCTTTAAATCTAATGAGATTAAGGAGTATAACCAATTTGGAAAAGACTTATTTGAACAAGCTAAATTTATAATGTTAGATAAATCTTACACAGGCGATAAATTTGACCAAATTCATAATTTCTTTAGTGGTGTAGAAAGTGATATGCATTTATTAATTGAAGAAAAATCAATTGAAAATGCTAAATCTTTAGTTGAAAATATGAAAACAAAATTTAATGACTTTTATAATTTCTTTGAAGAGGAATAAACTACGGTCAACAAGACGCAACTAAAATTATTTATTATTGCTAATTAGCAACGTTTCTTAATTTTAAATTAATTAATTTTAAGTATGAAAAATCACAATAACCAAACCACACTTTTGGTTACTCTAAACCGCTATTTTTCAAACAAAAAAAATCATTTTTAAAAATAAATATTATGGAAATTACAAAGTATTCTAAGGTCTATAGAATAATTCATTGGACAATTGCTGTTTCATTTCTTCTATTATTAATTACAATTTTTTTACGATTAACGTGGCTCAATAAATATAATGTGGCAGCTATCATACAGGATTACCTGAGTACTACTGACCAGGTGCTATCTCAGGAACAACTCATTGTTTTAGCGAAAAAGATAAGACAACCAATGTGGAATTGGCATATTTACATTGGCTATGTATTGGTAGCACTATTTAGTATTCGTTTATTAATTCCTGCATTCGGACATATGAAGATTCAAAATCCTCTTGATAAAAATCTGTCCACAAAAATGAAATTTCAAAAAGGGATATATATTATATTCTATTTATGCGTTATTGTTTCGCTTGTTACCGGGCTCATTATAGTATTAGGGCCTAAAGAATTTAAAAAACCAATGGAAGAAATCCATGTGTTAAGTATTTACTACCTAATAGCTTTTATTGCAATCCATTTAGCAGGTGTATTAATAGCAGAATTTACTGACCAAAAAGGAATTATTTCCAGAATAGTAAGTGGGTCGAAAAAAGATAAATAAAAAGTACGAAAGTACAACAATGTATAAAATTTATGCTCAAATCGGATTTGGTACAAACCAACAAACATTCAATAAAAATATTGCTACGGCGGAAAAATCTTCGATTTTTACGTCGCACAAATCTTATGTGTGCCGAGAAGCTTAGTCGGCAATAATTACTAAGCATGCTGTAATTGAGATGGTGGAAACCGTGAGGTTGACCCACCGAGGTCGTTCTTCAGGGGAGGGCTTCAAACCACCTAAAGGTGCTGTGGTAAAGAGCCATGGTGCTGAGCGTTTAGGAGAATCCAATCCACGAGGTTGGCAGGTATGGATAAAGGAGATGAATGCAAATGAACCTCTGATGAAGTGTCGAGAATGTGCAACATTCTGTCAAAAGTGTTTGAAGTAAGACAAACATTATAAGTATAGCGGTTACCTGATTATTGGCTATGCGACAGGCGTCATATAGGAGGCATGACCTTTATTCGGGCTTAGTTACGGAACTCGGGAATCTGCATTTAGTTGTCAAGGGAAATACACAATAGGAACAACCTAGAGGTAGAATACCGATACTAAATGTAGAGGCGGACTAATCCGTAGTAGTGATGAAGGTTTTGTAATGAAACTGGAGCAAAGGGATTAGCTAGAATGTTTTATATTTGGTCAACTTTTAGGAGGATGAACCTATATGTCAAACATTTTAGAAGAGCCGTATGTTGGGAGACTATCAAGTACGGTTCTGTGAGAGGCTTGGTGTGAAATTCCCCTTGCCTACTCGACAAAATACCGTTGTGCATAATGCGTAAAATTTTGCTAAACATCAACATTTGAACTAAAAAAGCCAACGCCCAAACAGCACATTTGTTTTTTTTGCCGAAACATCAGCCAACACAAAAAAAAACAAAAGAGCTGTTTCTTTGCCAACGCTCGAATTGACTCTAATATTAAACTGAAAAAAATGAGCTATTCATATAACAAAAAAATAATACATTCGTTGATAGGTATTGGTCTAATTGTTTACTATAAATTTATGAATATTAAATAAAAGTAAAAATGAAAAAAATAATTGTGGCATTATTAGTAATGGTTGTATGCGTAAGCACGACAATGGCTCAAGAATGGCAAACAGATATTAAAGTTGCAAAAGAAATTGCATCCAAAGAAAACAAACCCATAATATTAGTATTTCAAGGTTCAGATTGGTGTGCGCCTTGTATTAAACTTGACAGAGAAATTTGGAGTACAGACACTTTTAAAAAGTATGCTAATGAAAATTATGTTATGCTAAAGGCAGATTTTCCTAGAAGAAAGAAAAATACATTGTCAGAAAAACAAACAAAATCGAATGCATTACTTGCTGAAAAATACAATAAACAGGGATTTTTTCCTTTTGTTGTAGTACTTAATTCTAATGGCAAAGTATTAGGAGAAAGTAGCTATAAGAAAACTACACCAGAAAATTATATTAAAGAATTAAACGCTTTTACAAAGTAATTTGAAACATCTAATCACTTTATTATTTTTATTCTCAATAATGGGTTGTACAGCACAACAACCTCATAAGAGAACACTCAAACTAATGGGTAGCCGATTTGATATTACTGTTGTGGCAAACGATTCTATACAAGCAAACAAATATATTGATACTGCTGTCGCAGAAATATCAAGAATTGAAAAGTTGATTTCTTCTTGGGATGAAAATTCTCAAACATCAGAAATTAATCGCAATGCTGGAATTAATCCTGTGAAAGTTGACAAAGAATTGTTTAATTTAATTGAAAGAGGAATAGGCATTTCAAAATTAACGGATGGTGCTTTTGACATTAGCTATGCTTCAATGGACAGAATTTGGAAATTTGATGGCAGTATGACCAAAATGCCTTCAAAAGATGAAATAATTGCTTCTGTAGAAAAAGTTGACTATCAAAACATTATTTTAGATAAAGAAAATAGTACAGTATTTCTTAAATTAAAAGGAATGAAAATAGGTTTTGGTGCTATTGGAAAAGGCTATGCAGCTGATATGGCAAAAACGCTACTTATTTCAAAAGGTGTAAGTTCAGGAATTATTAATGCCTCTGGAGATATGAATACTTGGGGAAAACAACCAAATGGAAAAGATTGGAAAATAGCCATTACAAACCCAATGAATAAAAATAAAGTCTTTGCATTACTACCTATTACTAATGGAGCCGTAGTTACTTCTGGAAATTATGAAAAATATGTAAACTTTAATGGTAAACGATACACACATATTATTGACCCAAGAACTGGATATCCTTCTACCGGAATTATAAGTGTAACCGTATTTGCGCCAAAAGCAGAATTGGCAGATGCACTAGCAACTTCAGTATTTGTTATGGGAAAAGAAGCTGGGTTAGACCGCATTAATCAATTACCAAAAATAGAATGTATTATTATAGATGATAAAGGAAATATTACAAAATCAAAGAATATAGAAATAGATAAATTATGATTAAAAAGTTGATATGCACTGTATTAATAACTACTTGCTTTAGTAGTTGTGTTGTGGTTAAAGAATACGAAAAAGTAAATATAAATGACCCAGATATGGCATTGGTAGATAAGAAATGTGACAGAAATGTTTCTACTATGCATTCTTATCGTGAAGCTGCTGTAGGAGCAAATGGAGGAAAAACTGGAGGAGGCTGCGGCTGTAATTAATAAAACAAGAAATTTTGAAAAAAATAATTTTAATATTCTGCGTATTTGCTTTTGCTAAATCATATTCGCAAACAGGGCAAGACTCGACCAAAGTTTATAAAAAACGTGTATTAGAAACTACAGAAGTAGATTTTCTAACAAGTTATTACTCGCAAGATGGAGATAATGCTGCGGTAAGTGGCGGAATTGGTACTGAAGAATTAACAGATGTTACAGGTACTTTTGTCGTTTCAATACCTTTAAATGATGATGATGTATTAACCATTGATGCAGGAGTTTCAGCATACACATCAGCATCTTCAAGTAATATTGGACCTTTTGATGATGGACCAGCAGACCCATTTCAAGCGTCTTCTGGTGCATCAAGTAGTGACCTTTGGGCCAATTTAACTGGAAGTTATAGTCATAGCTCTGACGATAGAAATGATATTTGGTCTGCAAAAATAGCTATTTCATCAGAATACGATTATTTTTCAGCAGGTATTGGTGGTAGTTACACAAAATTATTTAACGAAAAAAATACAGAATTAAGTGTAAACGCAAATGTTTATATAGATACTTGGAATGCCATTTACCCAACCGAATTAAGACCGTTTGAAGAAAATGGAAATGGTTTAAATGATAATTTGTTTACTCAAAACACAATTACAGGCAACACAAATTATAATCCTAGATTTAGTGAATTTAAAGATGAAGGGCGTAATTCTTATGCTTTAGGTTTCGGGTTCTCTCAAATTCTTCATAAGAATTTACAAGGTTCGATAGCATTAGATTTTGTGCAACAGCAAGGTTTATTATCTACACCATTTCAACGCGTGTATTTTAGTGATGTAGCAGATTCATTTATAGATAACTTTCAACTTGCAGATGCAGTTGAGCGTTTGCCAGATTCAAGATTTAAAGTAGCAGCTGGTGGACGTTTAAATTGGTATTTAAATGAAATATTTACAGTAAGAACATTCTATCGCTATTATTTTGATGATTGGGGAATCTCTTCACATACTGCAAGTATTGAAGTACCAGTTAAAATAACAGATAAGTTTACATTGTATCCATCGTATAGATTTTATAACCAAACAGTAGCTGATTATTTTAGACCTTATGAAAGTGCATTATCTACCGATGAGTTTTACACTGCTGATTATGACCTTTCCGAATATTCTGCGAACCAAATTGGTTTTGGAGTGTCGTACACAGATATTTTCGCAAAAACACATATTTGGAAACTAGGTCTAAAAAGTATTGACTTAAAATTTTATCAGTACGATAGAGATACATCTTTTAGTTCTAGTATTATTACAGCAGGATTTAAGTTTGTAATGGATTAATCGAATATTGGAAATTTGTTTGTGTTAAGCAAACGCTAAAAAGCCATACACATTTGCAATTACTCACATATTTTAAGTTGCTTTTTGGAGTTCGTGAACTTCGTTTCGCATTATCTAACGCTACACCAAAAATTGCAAAAGAGTATGTCTTGCCAACGCTCAATTATGAACTAAATAACAAACATCGGAAAACAAGGCTGAACGTGAAAAGCACTACTTACAACAATGGTAATCGTTGCACAAGCCCACGATAATAATTAGACAAACCCACAAAAGCCTCTTTTTAAGAGGTTTTTGTTTTTTACATCATTGTTAAATAATTAATTTTTGAATAAAGGCTTTATTTGAACTTGAATTAAGGCTTTTAAATATAAAACAAAATGACGCACTGCTTTGGCATCACTTTCTACAATTTTTGTAATGAATTTTAGATGTTTTTTGAGGTTATAAGCCATTGCAGAAAGATGCATTGAAATGACATATACAAATGGTTCGATATATATAGATTTATAATTAATGGCTAGTTCTGGCTCGCTTACGAAAATCCTTGCGGATTTTCTATTCGGTTTTTATTTGCTAAATTAGTTGCTTAACCACGCCACTAATCATAAACAAACTCGTTGGCAAATATTACGATGAAAAAATGTTGACTGAAAACAAATTCAGTTAGTATCTTCTTTATGCCATTGGAGAAATCGTTCTGGTTGTGATTGGAATTTTAATTGCACTTCAAATTAATAATGTTAATAGTCTTAATCAACAAAGAAAAGCTGAGAAAGAATACTTATTGTCGTTACGGACAGAGTTTAATACCAATATTAAAGAAATAGATGAATTTCTATCTATGAATAATTCACAAATTTCAACATTAGAGAACATGTTGGAATTATTTGACAATAACATTCGTGATATTGTATCTTTAATTTTACTTAAAAAATATAAAACAAAACATTAAAATGGCTGGAGAAACAAATTTATCGGAATTAATAAAAGGAATGACGCCTAAACTGATTGATGGAGAGTACGTGTTTTCAACAATAAAAGATATTAATATAATTGACCGAAAAGATACTATTTGTGAATTCAAAGAAAAGGAAGGAACAACTATTATTATTGAGAGAAAAAAAGCAGACAAACTAAACTTGAACTATGAATATATTGCTTCTTGGATTACTCTTATGATTCACTCATCTCTAGATGCAGTAGGTTTAACAGCTATATTTTCAACAGAATTAGCGAAAAATAATATTAGTTGCAATGTAATTGCAGGATATTATCACGACCATATTTTCGTTGATAAAAAAGACTCGGAGAAAGCAATTAAAGTTTTGCTAGAATTATCCAAAAATCAATAAAAATCCAGTTGCTAAACAACTAAGCATTCGGCTTGTCGATAGGCTAAAGCTGAATACTTAGTTGACTAATCGTATTTGGATTAATTTAGGTTAATTTTCTGTTTCTATGGGGATTTCGATACTAATTGAGAAGCTAATTAAAAAAAGTATTGAAGTGTTTTACTTTTTTTTGGTGATTTTTGGGTAGTTATTAATTTTTAAACTTACCTAAATAAATTATGCTATTTTTATTTAATAATTTTTTTGGTTAATAAGTGCAGCACTTGGTATATTTTATTGCTTGCTTATCCCCTACTTATAAAAACACCTTCGTTTTTTTTGGTCTGTAATTATTTACTAAATTTAGTGCTTAAAACACGCCGTAAAACATATATAAATACGTTGTGTGTAATAACATTAGAACAAAATTGAGATTAATTTAAAAATATAAAAACTACGTTTATCCCGTGTTTTTTTTAGGGTAAAACAGTTATATTTGTTATTATATAACACGTTATGTGGTATTTAAACTAACCTAATCCAAAAATAAAAGATGAGTATAAAACGAATAATAATACTACTATTGATTTCCCTTGCTGGAATACTTGTATTTAGAAAGGCAATATTACGTGAGGTTACAAAAAAATGGGAAAAGGAATCTTTAGTCTATGAGACTGATGATTTTAAAATCGAAATGGCAATGAATTTATCAAAAGGTTGTGCTAAAAGAGGAATCGACTTTTATGGTGACACCATTATGATTTACAATTTCAAACTTAACGATATTCTATTGTTTCTAACTCAAAAGAATATTAATAGTAGCGAGTTTAGCAATTCAGCTAAAATACCTCCAAAAGGATTCAATTTTTCATATTATCCCAAAGACTCAACGGTAAACTACAAATTAAACAAAACCGAAATCTTAGATAAACTCAGTGGAGAATTTAATTTTAAATATCACTATGACAGTGTTCAAATGCGAGAATATGTAGCTAAGCTTGTTGATAAAGAAAAACTCAACAAAAAAAAGGTTGGTGAAAAGATTGGAAAATTTAGACTCGGGAAAGACTATATTGAATTTATGGGAAATGATTTAGATGGGGTTTTTAGGGCATTCAACTTTTCTGTAAATGGACAGGTTTTTCAAAACAATATCAAGGACTCTCAATTTTATTCTTTTAAAGTTCCAAGTGTAAAAAGAGATGAGATTTTAACGTATTTTGACAAGAAACTGGGAATTGAATTTAATGAAAAAGAAATAATGACTGAGATATTTATTGTGGATTTTGAATAAAAAACACCACATAACACGTGCTTATAAATAATTGCCGTTTAGTAAGTTATTCAAAGTTTGTCGCCCGTATCAAGTTCGGCGTAACTAGACAGGAAAGTAACTCGCAATCGGCAACTATTCATAGCACAACAACCGTTAGCAAACATTAGAACCCAATCTATGAAAGGAATTTACATAACAATCATATTTTCTATTTTTTTAAGTTGTTCTTCATCTCAAAAAACAATTAAGAAAACAAAATGCCCTAAAATTTACAAGAATAAGTTTACGGAAATTTTGAATGAAAAGTACATTACTGTAAATGGCAAAGACACTACAAAAATTAATGAAATTAGATATGAATGTGTTTACTCTGCTTTATACACTCACAAAGTGATGTATGATAAATATGGGAAATGGGACAAGGAAATTTTCCCGAGTAACAGAAAGTACCCAATACTTATGTGGAATAACATTGACCTATTGTCAAACGGAAAGAAATATACTGTTTTGACAAACGGACTTGAGGAGTGGAAACATATTTATGCATCAGTTATGATATTGGATGAAAAAGAAAAGGACGTTTTAACGGAACAAACTGAAGAAAAAATTGCTTTGACAAACTTCTTTGGTGAATTAATTAAAAACCACAATCCTGAAAAGAAAGATTTTTACGAAGTCTATTGGAAAATGGTTGACCCAAAATATTGGGAAAAAATTAAACAATACCAAAAGAATAAATAACGTTTGCTAACAACTAAGCATTCGGCTTGCCGATAGGCTAAAGCTGAATGCTATGTTGACTAATCGTATTCAGATTAATTTAGGTTAATTTTCTGTTTCTATGGGGATATAAGTTATGTTATTTTTATCTAATAATTAGCTTCCGCCTTTTTGGGTTGATAAGTGCAGCACTTGGTATATTTTATTGCTTGCTTATCCCCTACTTATAAAAACATCTTCGTTTTTTTTGGTCTGTAATTATTTACTAAATTTAGTACTTAAAACACTCCGTAAAACATATATAAAAATACGTTGTATGTAATAACATTAGAACGAAATTGAGATTAATTTAAAAATATAGAAACTACATTTATCCCGTGTTTTTTTTTAGGGTAAAACAGTTATATTTGTTATTATATAACGAGTTGGCATTTATGCCGACTGAAATCCTGAAAAATTAGAAACATTCTAGAATTTAAAATAAAAACGCAAGTAGAAAACAGAAAGAAATTAATTCGAATTAAAGTACTAATAAAAAGATGACTATGGGATTAATAATTACTAGTATTGCATTAGGAGTTTTAATATTTTTTATTATTTACAAATGGACTAATATCAAGATAAAACTTCAATTTAACATTGATAAAAAGAATCACATGTCAAATGCTGAACCTGAAGAAAATAATATTCAAAAATCTTCTGAAAGACCGCAAAAAGAATTAGGAAAGAATAAATGGTTATATCCTACTGATAACTTCGGAAAAATGGAAAAAGGCAAAGTTCTATAAAAAAGGATTACAAATTTTTCCAATTATCAGTTGATTGAAAATTGAAACGTAATGATTTATAAAATTAGTTAAATAAAAAGATTGAAAAGCACAAAATGCCAACACCTCATAAAATTTATGCTTACTTTTAAACTAAATAACGAACCGACAAACATTTAACAAACGATTTGCTACGTCCGAAAAATCTTCGATTTTCCAGTCTCACAAATCATATAAAATCACGTTAGCAACAAGTTAAAAAAACAGAAATTAAATGGCTGGTGAAACAGATATCTCAGAATTATTAAAAGGAATGACTCCCAAACTGAATATAGGAGAATATGTGTTTTCTACTGTAAAGGACTTAAATAAGATTAGCCGTAATGATACAGTTTGTGAATTCCAAGAAATGGAAGGAACTACTATTGTTATTGAGAGAAAAAAAGCAGACGAGCTGAATTTGAGCTATGAGTATATTGCTTCTTGGATTACTCTTATGATTCACTCATCTCTAGATGCAGTAGGTTTAACAGCTATATTTTCAACAGAATTAGCGAAAAATAATATTAGTTGCAATGTAATTGCAGGATATTATCACGACCATATTTTCGTTGATAAAAAAGACTCGGAGAAAGCAATTAAAGTTTTGCTAGAATTATCCAAAAATCAATAAAAATCCAGTTGCTAAACAACTAAGCATTCGGCTTGTCGATAGGCTAAAGCTGAATACTTAGTTGACTAATTAGGATACGTGTTTGTTAATTTAGTAATGTATATAAATAATAGCGGTTTAAGTAATAAAGTGAAGATAAGTAAATATAAAAGTGCTGTATTTAACCAAAAAGTTAATTTGTAAAAACCTACTACTATTCTTACACTAGCACTTTATATGCAAGCGAAAAAATAGATATTAAATGAATGAACAATTTATAGTAGAAAAAACATATAAGAAAAAAGACTTTTCGGAAAATGGACTTGAAAAAGGCGAATATGAATTATGTACTTTTTTAAATTGTAATTTCTCGAATTCTGATTTGTCCGAAATTAGGTTTATAGACTGCGAATTTTATGATTGTAATTTAAGTTCAGCTCATATTTTACAAACAGGATTTCAAAATGTACTTTTTAAAGATTGTAAAATGTTAGGCTTACAATTCGATAAATGTAACGACTTTGGATTTTTAATAAAAATTGAAAAATGTCAATTAAATCATTCGTCATTTTTTAAACGCAAACTTTCAAAAATTTCATTTCAGAAAACCAAACTTCAGGAAGTTGATTTTACGGAGTGTGATTTGAGTTCATGCGTTTTTGACGATTGTGATTTACAAAATGCAATATTCAAAAACACCAACTTACAAAATGCTGATTTCAGAAGTTCTTCTAACTTTACAATTGATCCTGAAAATAATAATATTAAAGGAGCAAAATTTAATTTAGATACCGTAGTTGGACTTTTAACCAAATATAACATTAAAATAGAACCTAACTTTTAAAATAAAATCTAGAATACAAAAAAACTAACTGTATGTAACAATAATAATTCTTTATATTTTAGTGAAATTATGCAACAGGTACAATGTATAATATTTTAATTAAGGTTAGTTTACGTATTGTAAAGACAGATGCTTAAGCGTTAAAAAAATAACAACTCTTTTTATTAATTTTACTCTAACCTTATTAATTGGAAAATTATAAAGATTGTTGATATAAAACTAAATTCTTAAAAAATATAAAAATGAACCAGTCTGAACTTATAATTTTAAACTTTACAGAGATTAGGAGAAGAAGTATAAAACTTTGGAATGGTCTACCTGAAAAATACTATAATTGGAAACCTGACGCTAAAGCAATGAGTGCATCAGAAATGATACGGCACGTTTTAGAGGCTGATTATGGCTGGAATATTATTATTAATCAAGGAGATATGACAAATTATAAAACACCTTGGAAAAACCGACCATTTACAAACCTAAAAGATGAACTTAAATTTGCTGAACCTTTTAGAAAAACATTTTTAGAAAGTATTCAACATTTTTCTGATAAGGATTTAAACGAAACGGAAATCATTCATCCTGGAAATGGAGACAAAAAAAATCTTGCAAAATATTTGTTACGTATTGGATATCACGAGTCAGTTCACGCAGGGCAATTCCTGTCCTATTTAAGAGCAATAGAAATTGATAGACCAAATTTATGGGATTGAAAAAACACTACAGCCAACAACTAAGCATTCGGCTTGCCGATAGACTAAAGCTGAATGCTATGTTGACTAATCGTATTCAGATTAATTTAGGTTAATTTTCCGTTTCTATGGGGATATAAGTTGTGTTATTTTTATTTAATAATTAACTTCCGCCTTTTTGGGCGGATTAGTTCAACAAGCTTACAAGTAAAATTGCCAGAACTGCTACGATATTTGGCGGACTGTAAAACGAAAAATGGGACTTGAATCCACAAGCCGAGGGATTTGGATATATGGAGGAAATTCTAAAAATTATTGGAAATTATGGATATTCTCTAAAAATCGCGCATCGTTTACCCAACACGTCTACCGTTCTAATAAGAATGGTTTCTGCAGGACTTGGAATAACAATGATGAGAAAATCGACCTTAAAAGGATATTCTCTTGACCTAAAAAGTATAGAACTTTCTGATTTACCTTATCAATTAGATATGAAACTGGTATGGAAAACAGAACGAGAAAACGAATTGGAATTGTATCTCAATTTTTGAAACACTATTTGAAGATTTAAGCCTTGTAACACAAACCAAATAAACATTAAAATAACTGATTATTCCCTTTCTTTTTATTTGATGAATAGATTATTTTATTGACTTACATCAAATAATTTGACCTAAAACAATATTAGTTTTGCTAATCTAAAACATAAAAATAAATTAAAATGGAATTAGCAGAATTAGACACTATACAAACTACTACTAAAAGTAAGGAACGATTAGAAAAAGCATTATTACATCTTCAAAATGGTAAAGGAGTTATATTAATTGATGATAAAAACAGAGAAAATGAAGGAGATTTGGTATTCTCAGCACATAATATGACTCTTGAAAATATGGCACTTATGATTAGAAATTGTAGTGGTATTGTTTGTCTTTGTTTAACTAATGAAAAAGCAGATATACTTAATTTACCATATATGGTAGCAGAAAACACGAGTGGTTTTCAAACACCTTTTACCGTTTCTATAGAATCAAAAACAGGAGTAACTACAGGTGTTTCTGCTAAAGATAGACTAAAAACTATACAAGTTGCGTGCAATGAAAATGCAATAAGCGATGATTTAGCAAGACCTGGACACATATTTCCTTTAAGAGGTAGAAATAACGGTGTTCTAGATAGAAAAGGCCATACTGAAGGAAGTATTGATTTAATGAAATTAGCAGGCTTAAAACCAGAAGCAGTTCTTTGTGAATTAATGAATGAAGATGGAACTATGGCTAAAATAGATAGTATTACTAAGTTTGCAAATGAACACGATTTAATTGTCTTATCAATAAAAGATATTATTTATTATCGTAAATTTGTTAGAGATTTTAAATAAATGACAACCTACACAGAACTCACTAATTTTATTAAAAAAAACATTACTGTTAAAGATGAAGAGTTAAAAATTATTCTATCATATTTTAAACTTATAAAAAAAAATAAAAATGATATTTTACTTTTACAAGGTAAAGTTAGTCAGGTTAGTTATTTTGTAAAAAAAGGTTGTTTAAGATTATTTTTTATTGATGATAATGGTAAAGACGTTACGCGTTATATTGCATTTGAAAATCAGTTTGCCACAGCACTTGTTAGTTTTATAACCAACGAACCAGCTCAAGAAACAATTCAAGTTGTTGAAAATAGCGAACTGCTTTACATTACTCACGATGATTTTAGACATCTTATGAAAATTGTTCCGAAATGGAAGGATTTTTATAGTATCTATTTAGAAAAAGCTTATGTTAATAATTCAAAGAGGCTCATGTCTTTTACCACATTAAATGCTTCAGAAAGGTACAATCAATTATTTAAAATAAACCCCAATATTGTTAAACGTATACCTAATAAAATTATAGCTTCTTATATAAATATTTCACAAGAAACATTAAGTAGAATAAAGTCTAAAACCTAATATCAGCTATTATAAATTGAATAAAAAGCACTAAAATCTTTTTTATTTTAGCTAGGCTCTACTCTACTTACTAAAATATTTAAGGGCTAAAAAACACCCTATTTTAAATATACTACTCTATAATTTCACAAATATTTGTTAAATATTAAAAGAGTTATTACTCATTACCAGCAGGTTAACCACAGAAAAACATACTATCCTTTTTGACTGTTATTGTGTAGTTTTAAAACTGTCTATATTTTTGAACTATAAAATTTATAGTTGAATATTAATAAATAAGAAAAATGAAAATAAGAATTTTAGTATTGGCAGTTGTTGTAGGAATTTTAGGAGCCTGTACATCAAAAGAAAAAGAAAATACATCAGAAGCTTCTGTTGGTAAACAAATTATTGAAGATTTGAACAGCAGATACACGTCAAAAGCCTACGATGAAACAAAACGTGTTTCACCCGAAGATTTGGCTACAATAGAAGAAGTATTACGCTTATCACCTTCCTCTATCAATTCACAGCCTTGGAAATTTATAGTTATTAAAAGTGATGAAGCAAAACAACGTTTAGAAAAAACTTTTGAAAATTATAAATTCAATCAGCCTCACGCTACAAAGGCATCAGAAATCATTCTTTTTGCCAATAAAGTACATTATAGCAAAGAAGATTTTAAAAAACGATTAGACGCTAATATGGCTGCCGGACGTATGAATCAAAAAGGGTATGATAAACAGCTAAAATCATCATTCAAATTTGCTGAAATGGTAGCTGATGAAAATGGAAACAATGCACATTGGACAAAAGCTCAATCTTATATTGCTTTAGGTAACGTGTTGCACGCATTAGCACGTCTTGATATCGATTCTACTCCAATGGAAGGCGTTGATGCAGAAGCCATTAAAAAAGAATTTTCTAAAGAGTTAGGCAATGATTATGAATGTACTTTTGCTTTAGCAATCGGGTATCATAATGATGGAAAAGATTATAACCGTAAATTGCCTAAAGCACGAATGGCAAAAGAAGATGTAATTTTTGAACTTTAATTAAATTAAAAATATTTTTTATTTGAATGTAGAGGTAGTTTATAAATTGTCTCTACATTTTTGTTGGAATACTGTCATCTAGAGTAATAATTTACAAAAATGAAAATAATTTTAAAGGCAGTAAGTTCTAATAAAATTGGAAATCTTAAATGAATAAAATAAAACTAACACTCGCTCTGTCAATTACATTTCTTACAATTATTTGGTTTTTGACAAATACATTATTGTATCTTCCATTTGATTCTAATTTGTTTACAAAAAGTTTGGATCAATATACAGGAATTATTGCTTTTTCGGCTATGACTTTTTCTATGGTATTGGCAACGCGTCCAATATGGATTGACAAACACTTAAATGGACTTGATAAAAGTTATCGTCTGCATAAATGGTTAGGTATTGTTGCATTTTCATTTTCTATTATGCACTGGTTAGTGTCTAAATTACCAGAGTGGTGGTCGTATTTAGATCAGTTAATAATTTTAGATGCTATTTCTGGAGCCACCGAGGGTTCAGACCCTAGCGCATTTGAAACGTTTTTAGAATCTCTTGAATCTCCAGCTCTACTAGTAGGTGAATACTTTTTTTATTTAACAGTGCTGTTTTTAACAATGGCATTGTTAAAAAAAATTCCCTATCGTTTTTTTGCAAAAACTCACATTGCAATGGCAGTCATTTACTTGGTATTGGTTTTTCATGCTTTTGCACTAATGTATATCGATTATTGGACGGAACCCATAGGTGTAACCATGGTAATTATGATGATAGCAGGAACAGTTTCTTCGTTTATTGTTCTTTTTGGACAAGTGGGTAAGAAACAAAAGTCTAAAGCTTCCATTATTGCTATCAACACTTACCCTGATATGAATATGTTAGAATTAATAGTGAAAAGCGATACTTGGAAAGGACATAATGAAGGGCAATTTGCTTTTTTAAAATTTGAAAAGAACGAACCACATCATCCTTTTACAATCAGTTCGGCTTGGAATAAAAAAACTAAAAATATCAGTTTTACAATTAAAGCTCTTGGAGATTATACAAATAATTTAGCAAATAAATTAAAAATTGGTGATTCTATAGTACTTGAAGGTGCTTATGGTAATTTTACTTTTAATGATAAAAAAGAAAGTCAAATATGGATTGCTGGAGGAGTTGGAATCACTCCTTTTTTAGCACGAATGAAGCGTTTGGCACAGGAGAACAATAAGCAAAAAATTGATTTTTTCTATTCGGCAATAAAATTAGATGCTAATTTTAAGAAAAAGTTAGTACAACTTTCTGTAGAAGCCAACATTAATCTACACCTATTTGAAACTTCTAAATCTGTGCTAATTTCAGGAAGCCATATCCAAAATACTGTTTCTGATTGGGAATCTGCAAGTATTTGGTTTTGTGGTCCTTCAAAAATGGGGAAATCAATAAAGAAAGACCTAAAAGGCAATGGGCATCATTCAAAATTTCATCAAGAATTATTTAAGATGCGCTAAATTATTTGAAACTTATTCCATTTTACTATGAATATGTTTATTTTTACTAGTTTTAATGTTTAAAGCATATACAAATTTGTTTTGCTTGATTACTTATAGATTCCTTTTTTATAGGATATTTTATTTAGTTTTTAGCTGCTTCTAGCCTACTAACATAAGTCTTTACGGATTTCATCTATGTTTTATTTGTTACTTTCGTCTCCACAGAACGAAAAACAAGCAGCTAATTTTAAATTAGAAACAATGGTGGAACCTAGAATAGAACTACTAAAAGATAAAAAACTGATTGGTTATAAACTAAAAATGAGCTTAACCAATAATAAAACAGTTCAATTATGGGGACAAATGGCACCCAAAATCAAGGATATTAAAAATAGAGTAAGCACTGATAAGATTTCAATGCAAATTTATGATGCTTCATATTATAAATCCTTTAATCCTAATAATGAATTTGAAAAATGGGCAACAGTTGAAGTGTGTAACTTTAATAATACACCTAAAGATATGGAGACTTTTAATTTAAGCGGTGGCAAATATGCTGTATTTGATTATAAAGGCTCAAGTGCTGATAACAGTATTTTTCAGTATATTTTTATGTCTTGGTTATCAAATTCTGAATATCAATTGGATAACAGACCTCATTTTGAAGTACTAGGCGAAAAGTATAAAAATAATGACCCAAATTCTGAAGAAGAAATATGGATTCCAATAAAATAAAATGAAGATCTAACAATAGCTACATATAATTAGGTGGCTAACTTTAGTGCTTAACAACTTAATATAGCATTGGTTAAAGTATTGATTTTAAAGCAAATATAAATATAATATTTAATGAAACTATTAGAAAAAGCAAAAGAATATGCTATAGAAAAACATAGAAATTCAAATCATACATATGACAAATACCATTACGATTTTCATTTAAATATGGTGTTTGAAATAGCCAAAAAATTTATCTATTTAGTAGAGCCAAATGAACAAGAAAATGTATTAGCTGGATGTTGGGTTCACGATATAATTGAAGACGCAAGAGAGACGTATAATGATGTTAAAAAAGAAACGAATGAAACCGTAGCTGAACTTGCTTACGCTTTAACTAATGAAAAAGGTAGAAACAGAGCAGAAAGAGCGAATGAAAACTACTATAAAGGAATTAGAGAAACTAAGAATGCGCCATTTATTAAATTTTGTGATAGAATTGCAAATGTTACACATTCAAAAAATAATGGTTCACAAATGTTTAAGAAATATAAAGATGAGAACGAAGATTTTATAAAAAAAATATATGTTCCTGAATGTGAGGAGATTTCGGTATATTTAAAAAATCTATTTAATAAAAATCACAAAGCATAAGGAATATAACTAATTAATTGCTAGCTCCTCACCTACTTATTCAAGTTTTTACAACGCAATAAAATTTATTTTTAAAAAGAATAAATAAAATTATGAATCGCCATATTTAAATTCATTTTAAATTAGTGATAACCATTTTTATAAAACTCTTTTTTTATTAAATTAGTATTTTAAAAAAAATTGCAACATCAAAAACCAAGAACAACTTTAAAGTTTGTTTATCCGGGTAATATATTTGGGAATGAAGTATATAACAAGTTGTGTGTAATTTGACCGAACCGACAGAAATTTAATGAACGAAATAACTTTACATTATCATTTAATAATTCCATCAATAATTTCAGTTTTGATTTTAGGAATAATATTCTTGAAAAGAAAGCGAATATTTGGAAACGAAAAACTGAAATGGTTTTGGATAAGTTTGACAGTTTTCTTTCTATTTTATTTATTTATTGTTGGAGGAGCAACTTATGATGACATTTATGCTCAATGGAATTCGAATAAGTTTGACTTAAATCAAGATGGATTTTTTAACGGAAATGAAATCACAGCTGAACAGCAAGAAGCGATGAGAAATCTGATAAGTGATACTGGAAGAAATTTTTCATTTATAACTGGATTAATTTTTTCTGGAATTATTGCGTTCTTTGTTTTCGGAATCGGAAAAATAACTGAATTAATAAAAAAGAAAAAAACTACACACAACAAAGTACTGTGGTAAAAACAAGTAAATTCATCGTTAATTTATGACATTATAATTCTGGGCCTATAAAAATATATTTAATGTTTTAATAGACTTTTTTTATTAAATTAGTTCTTTAAAAAAATTGCAGTATCAAAATAACAAAACAACTATAAGTTTGTTTATCCGGGAAACTTACTCGGGATAAAACAACATAAATGAAGTATATAACAAGTTGGTAAACATTAAAGAAATGAAATATTTGACTATTTTATTAATTTCTATTATTCTTCTAAGTTGTAAGAAAAATGACAATTCGGATGAACTGATTGGAACTTGGGCTAAATGTAATGATAATGGAGAATATTTTGAATGGAAAATTGACAAAAACAACATTTTGATATTGGGATTAATAAAAGATGATATAGCTATTTTTGAAAATACACTCCGAGATAATTCATTAATTATGAAAGGAATTAATTGTGAGTTACCGAACGAAATAGATACTTTAGTTTTAATTTCCAAATCAAAAAATAAAATCACTTTGAAAACAAGTTGGATTAATCAAATAATTGAACTAACCCGAATTGAAAATAACATTGGAAAAATAGATTCTACCGATATAGAAAATTGGACTAAACAGACAATTTTTAAATTTAAAGAAAGAGGTGAGCATTTCAATTGTCCCGATTTAAGAACAAAAAAAGAAAAAATGATTCTATCATTAGAAATTGATTTGGACTCTATCATAAATACTGAAGAAGAAACGATTGAACAATTAAACGACACTTTAAATTAATAAAACATATGCCAACACCTCATATAATTTATGCTTACATTTGAACTAACATAAACTACAAACATTCTAACAAATCGATTTGCTACCACCGAAAAATCTCCGATTTTCCAGTCGCATAAATCATAGTGTGCCAAGAATCAACCACGGCAATAAAATGGTTGAATGCTGTAAATAAGATGATGGTAGGTCCATCAGAGTCGTTGTATAGGCGATGGCTCTAAACCACCTAAAGGTGCTTTGATTAATAGTCTTGGTATTGAGCGTTTAGGGGAATCTAGCCCTTGAGGTTAGCAGGTGAGAATAAAGGAGTTGAACGAAAGTGAACCATTGATGAGGTGTCGAGAAGTGCGTACCTCCAGTCAAAAGCTACGTAGTATGATACGGAGTGAAAAGCAGTGTTATTTATAATACCGATTGTAGAGATGACCTATTTATTTTCTGCAAGACTGGCGTCATTCAGATGGCAAGACCTTTATTTAGGCTTATTTACGGAACTTGGGAAGCTGCATACAAATGTTAAGGAAAATGCACAATAGGTACAACCTAAAGGCAAAATACCGAAGGTGTATGTAGTGGCAGATTAACCCGTAGTAGTGATGAAGTTTCTGTAATGGAAATGGAGCGAAGGGGTTAAGTTGTACCGTTTTACTTTATTTACCAACTCAAATAAATATTGAGGATGAATTTATGGAATGAAACAAAATCAATACCGATAAGTCGCCAAATGGTTTGGGCGGCTTATCAAAAAGTGCGTTCTAATAAAGGGAGTGCAGGAGTTGATGGGATAAGTATGCAAGAATTTGATACGAATCGCAGTAAACATCTGTACAAACTTTGGAATCGAATGGCATCAGGGAGTTATTTTCCACCTCCAGTCAAAGAAGTAGAAATACCTAAGAAAGACGGTTCAATCCGTAAATTAGGTGTTCCTACTATAAGCGACAGAGTTGGACAAATGGTGGTAAAAATGTTTATTGAGCCAAGATTGGAAGCTGTATTCAGTCCAAATTCTTACGGTTATCGACCAAATAGAAATGCCCATCAGGCATTGTCAAAGGTTCGAGAGAATTGTTGGAAACAAAACTGGGTTATTGACTTAGACATCAAAGGATTTTTCGACAATATCGACCACAGCAAACTGATGCTTGCAGTAGAGAAACATGTACCCGAAAATTGGGTAAAAGGCTACATTAAACGATGGTTAGAAGCACCCGTTATTACGGTATTTGGAGAACTAATCCAAAAGCAAGGAAAAGGAACGCCACAAGGCGGAGTAATCAGTCCATTATTGGCTAACCTTTTCCTGCATTATGCTTTTGATAAATGGTTAGAACAAACAGATGAAAAAGTAGCCTTCACACGTTATGCCGATGATGTGATACTACACTGTAATACAAAAGCACACGCAGAACAAATACTACAATTAGTACATCAAAGAATGGAAATGGTAGGGTTGGAATTACATCCCAAGAAGACAAAGATAGTCTACTGCCGAGACAACAGAAGAAGAGAAAAGTACCCAATAGTCAAATTTGATTTTCTGGGTTATTCTTTTCAGCCAAGAACAGCCTATTCTAAGAAAAAAGCTGTTTTTAGGATATGATTGTGCTATAAGTATAAGTTCAAGAAAACGAATCGCTGATAAGCTCGAAGAACTGAAGGTAAGTAAACTAAGTTTTAAAAGCATAGTAGGAATTGCTCAATACCTTAATCCAATAATTAGAGGGTGGGTGTATTACTATGGAAAGTTTAAAATGTATAAACTTACAAAAGTCTTTATGTTGTTGAGTAAACGATTGGTTTGGTGGGCAAGGAAAAGGTACAAGCGATATAAAACCAGTATCAGAAAAGCATACAAGTGGTTGGAGAATGTAAGGAAACAATATCCTACATTGTTCTACCATTGGAACTTTTCTCAAATCAACATTATTGCTTAGATTTGTACAACAAGAGCCGTGTGAGGGGAGACTTTCAAGCACGGTTCTGTGAGAGGCTTAGGGTGAAATCCCCTTTGCCTACTCGATTAAAAAATCCGTAGCAAATTATCCAATGAAAACAATACGATTAAAAAATATTTCAGATTACTACTTCGACAAAGCCTGGAAACTCTATGAAGATGCCTTTCCTATTGAAGAAAAAAAAACATTGGATGAGCAAATTATTGATTTACAAAATGAAGATTATCATTTTGATGTTATAATTGAGAAAGATCAATTTGTTGGATTTAATTTATGGTGGAATTTTGAAGCATACAATTATTTAGAATATTTTGCAACATCTGCACAACATAGAAATAAAGGAATAGGTAAATTAGTTCTTGAGAAATTTATTGATACAAAAAATAAGCAAATTATACTGGAAGTAGAACTACCTATATCTAATATAAATGAAAGAAGAATAAATTTTTACAAAAGAATTGGATTTAAACTAAATGAACATTATTATGAAATTCCATCTTTAAGAAAAAGTAAATCTCCATTGCAATTATTATTAATGTCCTACCCTGGTTTTATATCAAAAAAAGACGTTAATTTTTTTATTCAGAAATACCATCCAATTATTTATAATATAACCGTAAAATAGTTGAAATAAAATAACCAACCGATACTTTGAAATAATAAATTTACTACAAATTTTTACTTTTTAGTCCCAACTACTCTTATTAAATTGCATATTTTCCAGAACCTGTAAAAAAGAGTGTCAATGCTCCAAAAGCATATAATAAAATTAACTCAATTTGTAAACCTCCTGTTTTAGATAAAGCAAACATATTATTAGAATGTGCCATAAATAATGCAGCTACCATTCCAAAGAAAAACACTAAAGAAGCCAATTTAGTTCTGTAACCAATTATTATTAGTAATGGAGCTATTATTTCTGTAATATAAACACCATAAGCTATAAATTCAGGTAAGCCCATTCCGGATAACATTCCTTTTATACCATCTAAATGTCCTAATTTTGCTATACCATGAAACAGCATTAATCCTGCAATTGTTATTCTTAAAATTAATAAACCTAAATCTGTATTTTTTTTCATTTGAAAAATTTAATTAATTACCAATTATGTAATTTGTTATTTACAGTATCCCAATACGAACCAGTTTTAAAGTTACTGACAACAAATTTATAAATATTATCTGCAGATTCTGAAGGTGTTAGCGGAGCATTTTTAAGATTGCTAAGTCTTATTTCTGTTTGTACCCAGCCGGGATCTAATGCGGCTACAAATAATTTATCTTTTAATCTATTTGAAAGGATTTTTGTATACATATTTAATGCGCTTTTAGACATTCTATATGCTACTGAATCAAAATCTAATGCATTTGCTATTGAGCCCATTTTTGAAGAAATTGTTACTATTTTTCCTTCATTTTGTATAAGTGGTATCATACTTTCTGTTAAAAATACGGTACCACTAACATTAACTTTAAAAGTAGTTTCAAAAGATTTAGAATCCGGTAAACTCGCTCCAAGATCAGGTCCTACGCCTGCATTGTTTATTAATATAGTTATTTTATGAAAGCGCTTTGCAACAAATTTTGTAAACTTTTGAATGCTTTGTTCGTTACTAATATCTAATGCAACAGCACAAAAATTTTCGTGTGCTATTGCATTAATAATTCCATTTTTACTTGTTCCAATTACAGTATATCCATTGTTTAACATTTTTTTGGTTAATGCTAAACCAATGCCTCTACTAGCTCCTGTTATTACTGCTATTTTATTCATTTATTGAAACATTTATTTTGAAATTGAATTAGTAAATTACTCGTAACGCAAAGCAGTTATTGGATCTAGAGCAGCTGCTTTTCGTGCTGGATACCACCCAAAAAAGATACCTGTTACCGCACAAACAGCAAAAGATATTATTATTGAATACAGCGCCACACTAGTAGGCCAATTTAAGAATTTTTCAATAAAAACTGTTGATGCTAGTCCTAAAATAACACCTAAAAGTCCACCGGTAATACTTATTAAAATGGCTTCAATTAAAAACTGCATTAAAATATCTGACCCCTTACCTCCTACTGCCATACGCAAACCAATTTCTTTAGTACGTTCTTTTACCGATACATACATAATATTCATAATACCAATACCTCCAATTAATAAGGAAATACTAGCAACTGCCACTAATAAAATGGTTAACATTTCACTAGTTGAGCTAAACGTTGAAATTAATTCTTCCATAGAGCGCACATGAAAATCGTCTTCTTCAGTTTCTGTTATTTTATGTTGAGTTCGTAAAATTTCAGAAACTTGAGTCACCGCATCTGGCGCATCTTCTTCACTAATAGCAGATGCAACAATAGATTCTAAATGGTCTATTGCTAAAATACGTTTTTGTACTGTTGTATAAGGTGCAATTACAACATCGTCTTGATCTTGGCCAAAAGTATTTTCTCCTTTTTCTTCTAATACACCAATCACTTTAAATGGTATGCTATTAAAACGAATCATTTGACCAACCGGTTCTTCTCCATTAGGAAAAATATTATCAACCACTGTTTGTCCTATTAAAGCTACTTTAGAAGCTGTTTTTACTTCAGCTTCTGTAAACATACTTCCACTTTGTAAATCGACCACTTTAATATTTAAATAGTCTGAATTTACACCATAAATTGAAGATGGCCAGTTATTAGAGCCATTTATAACTTGTCCACTTCCATTAACCATTGGAGTTATATAAGTTAATAAGTTAGCTTGTTCTTTAATTGCATAGTAATCATCTAGCTTTAATGTTTCCATGGCACTTCGTTCTTGTTTAACTCCTCCCTTTACATCAGATCCAGGTCTTACAGTAATCATATTAGAACCCATTGCAGAAATGGTAGTCCGGATACTTTCTTTAGAACCCTCTCCAATAGCTAGCATTGCAATTACAGAAGCTACCCCAATAATGATTCCTAACATGGTTAACAGAGTTCTAGTTTTATTAAGAACTATGGCTTTAAAAGCAATTTTAAATAAATTTAATAGTCTCATAATTAATCGTCTTGTTTTGGTAGTTTTGCTAATTCTTGGGCTGCAGATTGTATTTTATGATTTTTATAATCTTGTATAATATGTCCATCTTTTAACACAATAGTTCTACTACTAAACGTTGCAATATCAGGCTCATGGGTTACAAAAGTAATGGTGATTCCTTTTTTATTTAATTCTTGAAATAAGGACATAATTTCATAAGATGTACGTGTATCTAGATTACCTGTAGCTTCATCTGCTAAAATCATTACAGGATTATTAACTAGCGACCTAGCAATTGCAACTCGTTGTTGTTGTCCTCCAGAAAGCTCAGAAGGCGTATGATACATTCTATCTGCTAAACCAACCATTTCCAATGCTTTAATAGCTCTTTCTCGGCGTTCTTCAGTAGATACTTTACTATTGTATAATAATGGTAATTCTACGTTTTCAAGTGCAGAGGTTCTTGCCAATAAATTATAAGATTGAAATATAAAACCAATCTTTTCATTTCTAATAGTTGCCAATTGATTTCGACTTAAATCTTTCACTTTTACGCCATCAATTTCATAGTTTCCTGAAGTAGGCTGATCTAAACATCCCAAGATATTTAACATGGTACTTTTACCTGACCCACTTGATCCCATGATAGTGACAAACTCACCTTCTTTTATGGTATATGAAATACCTCTTAAGGCATGAACCGTTTCGGTTCCCATTGTAAACTCACGTTTTAAGTCTTCTATTTTAATAATTTGTTTACTCATAGTTGTTTACTTTTTCTTGTTACCTCCTGGTCTTTGTGGCATAAAAGGACTTTCACTTTTGCCACCTGGAGCTGCTTCAGCTCTGGACACACCTTTTAAACTATAAACTAATTTATCTCCTTCGCTTATACCGCTTAAAATTTGAACATTTACACCATCACTAGCTCCTAATGTTACCGTTTTTGGTGTTATACTTTTATTAGCTTTTAACACCCATAATGTTTTTTCATCCTTAGTAGTACTATTAGCACTTTCAGGTAAATTATGATGCATATTGTAAGTTGCTAACGCCTCTGTTTCTGGAGTGAAATTTATTGCTTTTGCTTCTGCCGTTAAAACATTATTTAATTCTAATGTATAAATAGAAATAGTTGCTGTTAATCCTGGTTTTAATTTTAAGTCTGGATTATTTGCCTTAATTACAACTGTGTATGTTACTACATTTGAAGTTACTGTTGGGTCTAAACGAACTTGTGTTACTACACCTTCAAAAGTTTCTCCAATATAAGCATCTACAGTAAAAGTAACACGTTGACCTTCTTTTACATTTCCTATATCCGCTTCATCTACATCTGCTTCAACTTGCATTTCTTTTAAATCTTGAGCAATTGTAAAAAGTGTAGGTGTACTAAAACTTGCTGCTACTGTCTGTCCTTCATCAATAGCTCTAGAAAGTACAACACCGTCAATTGGTGAATAAATATTAGCATAACTTAAATTTGTTTTTGCCTTTTGCAGATCTGATAAACGTTCTACAACAGTTCCTTTAGCAGTTTCGTAATTATAGACTGCATCATCAAAATCAGATTTACTAATTACTTGATTGTCAAATAAAGTTTTTTGTCTTTTGTAAATAGTTTCTAAATAATTTTTCTGAGTTACAGCATTATCGTAAGCTGCTTTGCTTTGAGAATATGTAGCTTTTAAATTAGTTTTATCTAATTCTGCAATAAGCTGACCTTCTGTAACTTCACTATTGTAGTCTACATAAATTTTCTCTACAACTCCAGACACTTGTGTACCTACTTCTACTTGTGTTATAGGTTCAATTGTTCCTGTTGCAGTTACCATGGTTGTTACATTTGCTTTTTTTGCTGTAACAGTTTTTGCTTCAATAATAATAGCATCATCACCTTTCATAAATGTGAATGCTGCGATAGCAAGTATAACTAATACAATGCTACTTATAATGATTATTTTTTTATTTTTCATGAGTGTATTGCTTATAATTTAATATCGTTTCCTTGGTAAAATTGTAATAATTGGTGGTATAAAATATTTAAGTATTTTGCTTGTAAATAATTTTGTTGTGCATTAGTAAATGTATTTTGACTGATTACTAAATCGGTTGTACTTAAATCTCCTAATTCATACTTTTTTTGAGCTAATTTATAGCTTTGTTCTGCTGCTATTTTAGAAGCTTCAGATGCAATTACTTGTTCTTGTGCAGATACTGCATTTTGATAAGCCGTTTCTATTTTTTTATAGACTTCTTTCTCTGTTGTTTGTTTTTGAATTTGAGCTTTTTCAATATTAATAGTTGCTGTTTGTACAGCTGCTTTTGTTTGATTTCTGTTAAATATTGGAATGTTTAATGACAACCCTAATTTTTGATTAAAATTAAAATCAAACTGATTTGAAAATGTATCGTCATTTATACTTGTAAATCCAGAGCCAAGGCTACCTGATAAAGTTAACGTTGGTAAATATCCACCTTTAGCAATATCTAATTCTTTTTCGTTTACAGCTATATTTAACTCACTTGCTTTTACTTCTGGTAAAATTCCTAAAGCATTATTGTACACTTCTGTTTTATTTAGTGCTAAGTTTACTAAATCTAAATTCTCATCTACACTTTCAATTTCTAATTCGTCCATTGGAGATAACTCTAACAGCTGTTTTAGTGTTATAATATATTGTTGGTAGTCATTTTTTGCAGTAATAACATTGTATTTATTAGTTGCAGCCTGGCTTTGAGCTTCAGTATAATCACTTAATGCAATTGTACCTACATCTAAACGTTGTTTTGCTCTAATAACTTCTTTTTCTGAAGCTTCTAAATTATTTACAGCAATAGTAATACTTTCTTTGCTGTATAAAGCTTGTAGATAAGTTTCTAAAATATTTAAAGAAATATTATTTTTCTCAACTTCTTCTTGAAAAACACTTTGTTCAAATAATAATTTATTTTGTTTAATCTCATTATTTAATTGATTTCCTTGAAATAGTGTCATAGAACTATTTAAGCCAACATTTGTACTGTTAATTTGATCTGTAACATAATCACTGGTAATAGGATCAATTGCATTTCCGCTAGAAAAATTTTGTGATGCACTACCAAATAAATTAGGCAATCTGGACGATTTAGCTTTGCTATAACTTACTTCAGCAATACTTCTGTTTAAAGATGCTTCTTTAACTGTAATGTTATTCTCCAACGCATAGTTGATACAATCTTCTAAAGACCATATTTTTGACATTGAATCATCTGAAGCTTCTTGCGCAAACGTAAATTGCACAAATAATAAACTTGCTATAATTATGTATAATCTCATTTTTTGAATGTTTTTTAATTTAACACTTCAAATATGAAACTATGTACTCTTATAATAAAAAGGAATATACGTTTAGGACGATTTACTATATAAATACCCTTTTTTAATAGATGAGATTTTTTGATATTATAATTTAACCATTCTATTTAAAACAAGCGTTTTACAATGATTACAAGTACCAAAAACATTATTTAGAATATAAAGAGACGCTTTTTATCTATATACCAATAATTAGAATACATTTGCACAAAAATCGAAAACTAAGAAATATGAAGCGTATTAATGCATCTAAAAAGCTTTTTAAAGTAGAAAGCGCTATTAATTTAAAAGAGCTAAAAACTACTTACAGAGGACTTGTTAAAGAATGGCATCCAGATAAATTTCAGGATGAAGAAAAAAAAGCTGAAGCTGGTGAAGTAAGTTTAAAAATAATTGATGCATATCATTTTTTAGTAAGTATTGCTCCAGAAACAAAAGCAGCTAATTTAAATGAATACGCCACTACAATTACAGATGAGAAAATTGCAGATTATCATCATAAAAGTATGCTGTTAGAAGTTACTTTTACAGATGGAAATACCTATGAATATTTTGGTGTAAATCGTAAACTATTTTTAAAATTTATAAATAGTAAATCTCTGAGTAACTTTGGAAGAAGAAATATTTTTAACTCTTTTTTATATAGAAAAATAAAAAAAGCTGAAGTTTTAGCTTAAGATGCTATGTAGAACTATTACTTTAAATAAAGAGCGATAACTAACTTGTGTTTAAATAATTAATTTTCGCTCTTTTTTTGTGTTATTTATTTTTGTTTTGTTTTAAATCAGTAGATTTAGAATTCTTAGCAGCTGTTTGCATCGCATAATTTGCAAGTACTTTTTCTATCAATTCTTCTTTTGTTAAATGATGAAAAACAGTTCTTACTTGTTGTTTTAAATGCTCTGGAATAGCACGATTCGGTTTGGTTTTAAATATTTTTTTAGCCCATAACAATGTATTATTTTCTTCAATACTTTGCGCATCTGCTTTTTTATATTCCTTAAAAACAATCCCTAATTCTTTTTCAAAATCAGCAATATCATCAACTTCTTCTTCTTGTAAAACAGTTAAAGAAAGTCCTTTTGCTCCTGCTCTAGCTGTACGTCCACTTCTATGCACATAGGTATCAAAAGTATCTGGTAAATGATAATTTACAACATATGAAATTTCTTGAACATCAATACCACGTGCTGCCAAATCTGTAGCTACTAAAATATCAATATAACCTTCTCTAAACTGCCCCATAATTCTATCACGAATCCCTTGAGATAAACTTCCGTGTAGTGCTCCTGAAGAAAATTTATTTATGGCTAAGTTTTTTGCTAGTTTATTTACTGCTGCTTTTGTTTTACAAAAAATAATCCCTCTTTCTCCTTCTTTTGAATTTAAAAAATGAAGTAAAACCTCTAATTTTTCAATAGGTTTTACCACTACATATTGGTGATCAATTCCTTGGTGACCAACAGTTTCCATATCAGCTTCAACTTGAATTACATGTTTAGACATATAATTTTGAACCAATTGTTTTATAGCGCCTGGCATAGTTGCTGTAAACAATAAAGTTCTTCTAGTTTTTGGTAATTGAGCAATTATAGTATCTAAATCTTCTTTTAAAGCGCTCACCATTTCATCTGCTTCATCTAACACTAAATACTTTAGTTTTTTTAAACTGATTTCTTCTCTTTTTAATAAATCAACCAAACGACCTGGAGTTGCAACTACAATATTTGCGGTGTTTTTTAAACTTTCAATTTGAGGTTTAATTGGAGCTCCTCCAAAAAGAGGTACTATAGAAATTAAAGGTGTTTTTACTGAAAAATCTACTAAATTAGTATAAATCTGCTGTCCTAACTCTCTTGTTGGAGCTAATATCACAGCCTGAACATCAGTATTTTCTACATCATTTAATTGTAACAAAGGTAAGCCAAATGCTGCTGTTTTTCCTGTTCCTGTTTTCGCTAAAACTACAATATCTTCAGTTTTATTTAAAATAAGAGGTATTGATTTTTCTTGAACAATTGTTGGAATAGTAATTTTTAAATCAGCTAAACTTTGTTGCAATTCTTTATTGATTCCTAAATTGGAAAACGTTTTTGACATATTTTTTTATTTTTACAAAGATAACCTCATTTTTAATTATAGTAGCACCTAATATATTCTTAATTAATATTTTAATTATCTGTTCTAAATGGGTATGCAGGTAAATTAGCTCCATTTATTAAATTAACATCCGGTTTTCCTGCAAAAGCATAACGAATATAGATTGGTTTTTCTATTTCTGAATTACTTAAAACTACACAATTATCTTCAATTTTAGCAGCTGCTATTTTCCAATTTAAAGATACATCTGCAATCCAAAATCCTGTTGGTGCTTTATTATCTGAAGTTTTTAAGCCTTCATTATTTTTAAAATGAACTTTTATTGAATTATTACTAATTTCTACTTCTTTAAATACTGGACCTTCAGAAACAACATCTTTACCTAAGGTATATTTAGCTGCTAACAAAGCTAATCTTTGTCCAACAGGAAATTTATCTTTAGGATGGATATTCTTTACATCACCAAGATCAATTGTATTAGCAACACTTGTATTTGGCAATTCTAACACCTTTAATTGTGATTCTCGAAGCCAAGCAAAAGACTCTTCTGTTGGACTTTTAGGATCTATATTAGGATTGGCAACAGTACCTTTTCCGTAACCAGGTAACATTACTATTGAGAAATGCATCTTATCATTTTGCCATTCTTTTCTATACCTTTCAATCCATAATTTTAAAACATCCCCATATTCCTTCATCCCAATAACTCTATGAAACCAATTCGCTTCTGAAACTTCAGGAACTCCAGAAAGATACCTAGCATTGCGTTCTCCTTGATACCATACCAATCCTCTACAAGCATACGGTGCTAAAGGCTTTATCATTGCATTGTACAATATGTTTGGTTGTCTTCTCATAAAAATATCTTCTTTATTAGACCAACTATTTTTAGCATTAAGAGACTTTTTAATTTTATTATGAGTTATAGTATCTGCATCTAAATCATCCATAATGGATTTAAAATAAGGTAAATCTTCAGCCATATCTCGTGGCATCCAAGCTTCAATAGAAGAACTACCCCAAGAAGCATGTATAATTCCTACTGGAACATCTCCAACCGCTTCAAGAAAATAAGCAAATCCGAAAGCTACCGCACTGTTTGGTTGTGTTGTAGTCCACGTACCAATAGCATTCTCTTCTTCCTGAAAAGAAACAGTTCTTTTAACTTCAAAACTTCTAATATTTTTTGAAAATGGTATTAATGAAACTATTTCAGGAACGGCTTTTACTGGAAATTGCATATTAGATTGACCAGAACATATCCATACTTCCCCAACTAAAACATTGGATAGCGTTAATTTAGAGCTTCCAGAGATGGACATTGTTCTACCAATTTTTGAAGCTGATAAAGTATCTAAAACAACTTTCCATTTACCATCTTTTCCAGTTTTTACAGACTTACTTTGATTGGCAAATTTTACGGTAATAACTTCGTTTGGTTTTGAAGTTCCCCAAACTGGAACAGGCATACCTTGTTGCAATACCATATTATCACAAAACAAAGTTGAAGGTTTTAACTCTTGAGAATATCCAAAATATATAAATAAAATAAAAATTAAAGAAATAAAAGTATAGTTTTTCATGTCTCTGAATTATATGACAAATTTCTATCAATTTATTCGGTAAAACAAATATTATAAAGCTTCAAATTCTACAATTACCCCTGCTATAACTTATATAAACTCTGAATAAATAGGTTGAATTTTTAATAGCGAATTTTTTGTGAAAAATTTCAACACTACCAAAACTACCAACTAATTGGTCTATAATCTTTTAAAAATTTACCACACCAATGTTTACCAGTATTTATACCATCAAATAATGGATCCATTACACGAGCTGCACCGTCTACAATATCTAACGGAGGTTGAAAATCGTGTAATTCTTGTTTTTTCTTAGCTAATTCAGCAGGATCTTCATCTGTTACCCAGCCAGTATCAACTGCATTCATATAAATACCATGTTTAGCCAAAGCTCCAGAAGATGTATGCGTTAACATATTTAATGCTGCTTTTGCCATATTTGTATGTGGATGTCTTGCTTCTTTGAAAAAAGTATGAAATTTACCTTCCATAGCAGAAACATTAATAATATGTTTTTTACCAGTATTTTCTTTTTTCATTAATTCTGAAAGACGGTTACATAAAACAAAAGGCGCTACTGAATTAACCAATTGTACTTCAATCATTTCTGTAGTTTCAATTTCACCAAGTTTTAAACGCCAACTATTGGTTTTTCTTAAATCCACTTGCTGTAAATCCGCATCTAATTCACCTTCAGGAAAAATTTCCTTAGCAACAAGCGTATTATCAAAACTATACGGAATTTGCGATAATTTTGCAGAAGCTCTTAAACCAATTCCAGGTTCTGGGCCGTGCCAAGTTACGGGCATATTTTTATTAGAAGATGCTGTTGATGTTAACACCTTTAATTCTTCTAAACAATCTGTATGATCTACCAATAACTCTTTTGCAAATGGCGGTAAAGTTTCAATTGGACGCTCTTCATTAGGCATTAAATGCTGATAAAAACCAGCAGGACGCCTAACTGTTTGTGCTGCATTATTAATTAAAATATCTAATTTATCGTATTTCTGCTCTATATAATTGCAGAAAATTTCTACACTAGGAATATGACGTAAATCTAAACCGTGAATTTTTAAACGATGTCCCCATTCCATAAAATCGGCTTCTTTTGAGAAACGCAAAGCAGAATCGACAGGAAATCTAGTAGTTGCAATTACAGTTGCACCGCCACGTAACAACATTAAAGTTATATGGTATCCAATTTTTAAACGAGAACCTGTTATAACAGCTACTTGCCCTTTAACATCAGCTGTTTGAAAGCGTTTTGCGTAATTAAAATCGCCACACTCTGTACACATAGTATCGTAAAAATGATGTAATTTTGTAAACAAGCTTTTACATACGTAGCAATTTCTTGGAGATTCTAATTCTAATTCCTTTTTATTAGTTAAATCTGCTGCATTCAACAATTTAGGAGCTTCAAAAACAACAGATTCACGTGCACTTCTTATACCTGTTTCTTTACGTGCATGTCTATCTCTAGCAGCTTTTTTACGTTTTGCCGCTTTTTTTCCATCTTTTTTCCTTCTAGAAAACTCTTCTCTACTCGGTCTAGAAAACAACCCAGCAGCTTTAATTAATGCTGTTCTTTGTTCCTTTGGAATATCAAAAATTTGATCTGTATCAGTAACTAATTGTTCTAATATAGAAACACACTTTTCAATTTCTTCAATTGAAATTTGTGGTTTTTTATGCATTTCATTATTTTCCATAGTAAGAAACTTAAATATTATAGTAAAATTATTAAGGGCGCTAATATAAACTATATAATCTAAGAACCATCTTATTTTTCAGCTTATTAAAAAGAGATTTAAAAATGTGCTAAATGCAGATAATCAACAATTTAATACCATTATTATTCATTAAAAATCAGCTATAAAATCTAATTATTAATTACTATTTTATGGTTTTTCTACTTTAATAGAAGCTATTATTAAAAAAAGTAAAAAAGCTAATGTTACATAACTAATATAGCTATATGTATTAAAGGTAGTAAAACAGTAACTAAACAAACTTGGCGCCACAGCACTAGCAATTACTAAGAAGCTCATAACTTTTCCAGTAATTGATCCTAAATATTTCCTTCCGAAATATCTTGGCCACGTAACTGCATTTACAACAGAAAATAAACCGCCAAGTAATCCTAAACCACCAATTAACATATAAACTCCAAAGGTTGTAGATAAAAATAAAAGTCCAAATGAAGCTAAAATTCCACCTAGAATCATAGTGTATAAATATATTTTATGATTTATATAATCACTTAATATATTACATAAAGTTGATACTGAAATTGCAATAATTGAAATTGGTAAAAATACAGCGATTGCTTGAGATTTTGTATAATCTTGACTTGCAAAAATTGATACTATATGAAAGGTAAAACCCGTAATAAAAAAGCTATTAAAGGCTAAAATTAACCCAAACATCCAAAAAGCTCTTGTTTTTTTAGCTTCTTCTAAAGTTAAATTATTTTCAATTTCTTCTACTGCTTTAATAGATTTAGAAGTATCTATACTATTAAATCCATCAGGGCTTAGCCCAAAATCTTCGGGTTTATTTCTATAAAATTGTACTATAAAGAAACTGAAAATAAATAAGCAAATAGCTAATAGTTGCCAACTAAGTTCCCACCCATTTTCATCTATTAATTTATTTATTAAAATTGGAGATGAAGAAAAACCTAATGATACAGTTATACTACTTATTGAGTTAATTTTACCTCTATTTTTGTTAAACCACATCATAACCATGTTTCTAGAAGTCATTGTTAAAACTCCTTGCCCACTAAATCTTATAAAAAAGAATAAAATTGTAATTAATATAAATGGTATTAACCAAGTATCTATAGCTAAAATTGATTTAAAAAAATTACTAATTTTTTCAGAAATTGAAAATAACAATAAAGAGAAACCTAAAAATAATGTTGCAAAAAAGGCAACAGATCTTGCACCATATTTATCGAATAAAAAACCCGCTTTAGTTACTAAAAGTGAGCTTAATAAGGTACCTAACATATAAGCGTTACTAAACTGATTTCTAGAAAGCCCTAAGGCATCTTTTACCGGATCTGTAAAAACTGAAACACCTACTGTTTGACCAGGAATACTAGCTAGAATACCGATACTACCGACTAAAAGTACAATATAACCATAAAAAATAGGTGATTTTTCAGGTTTTATAAAAGAATATTTATTGGGGTTTTGCATTAAAAATTTTAAAACGCACAAATGTACGTATTTTAAAAAGTTATAAAGAAATAAGACTGCTTAAATAAACTGTAACTATCTTTTGAGTTGCTTATTAAAACTAAGCTATTGATTTATCTTACTAATTCAATGCAATAGTTTCATTGTAATTTATTTCTAAACATCTACTTAAGACAGTCCTACTTTGTAATTATAATATGAAGTTCTTTTACGACATATTGTTTAAAAAAACACCACCTAATTAATTTTGAATCAAGATATTAAATAGCGATACTTAAAATTATTCTTCAGGTGGATAACCATTAATTTCTTCAAACACTCTATCAAAATTTGCTAACAAATAAGCTCTTAATTTTTGCCTATAATCTTCTTTTAACCAATCTGTAAAACTATTGGTACTTTTACAAATACATTTTAGATACTGCTGAATTCTATAATCTATATCGTCTCCTAACAATTTTGCTAAAATTAAGGCATCATAAACATCTTCACTATTTTCAATACAAATATAAGCATGTTGCTCTATAGAACGAGAAAGTACAACTTTAGACGACTCACCTACTTTTATTGCTTCTGTATATACTTTTTTTACATTAAAAAAGACATCTTCTGTTTTAGAAAATTTAGCTCTTAATTCATCTGGCATTTCATACCTAAAATTATCTTCTAATTCTTCGTCTGTCAATAAATTATCTAAATAATAGTTAGGATACTTAAATATTTTTTGCCAATCAACCTTTGCTCCCCACATTCCAAACCTGTGGATATTATTTCCTAAATCTATAACTGTAAAAGATGTTTTATCTTTTAAAATTCTAGACCCTCTACCAATCATTTGGTAGTATAAAGTTAGAGATCTTGTTGCTCTATTTAAAATAATAGTATCTACCGTTGGCTCATCAAAACCGGTTGTTAAAATACTAACTGAGGTTAAAATTGCATTTGGTGTTTTTTTAAACCACCTTAAAATAAATTCACGTTCTCTTTTTGTTGCCGTATTATCTAAATGCATTATTGGATAGCCAGCCATTTTAAATGCTTCAAAAACGTTTATTGAAGTATTAATTCCGTTGTTAAAAATCAGTGTTTTTTTACCTAAAGAGCGTTCTTCATAGGCTCTAACTAATTTGCCCAACATTTCGCTATTTGTATATAAATCATCTGAAGATTTTACGGTATAATCTCCATTTACACCAACAACCAAAGATGTTAAACCTACGTTATACGAATATGTTTTAGCTTTTGCTAAAAACTTATTTTTAATAAGTGTTTCTATGGTTTCACCAATAATTAATTCTTCATAATTATCAGTCATAGGTAACTGAATATTAGAACTTAAAGGAGTTGCTGTTACACCTAAAATAAAAGAATTTTCGAAAAACTTAAATAATTTTGTGAATGAATTATAATGTGCTTCATCAATAATTACTAGACCTATATCAGAAATATCTAATTTATTATCATTAAGCCTATTATTTAATGTTTCTACCATTGCAACATAGCAAGAGTAGTCTCTATGATCATCTAAATTAGCCTTACTATCTATCACTTTATTTATTACACCAAAGTCTGAAAGCATTGCGCAAGTTTGCTTACAAAGCTCAACTCTATGCGTTAGAATTAATACTTTTTTATTTTTATGATGCTTTAGATATTGGCGTACAAGTTCTGAAAATATAACTGTTTTTCCACCACCTGTAGGTAGCTGAAATAGTAAATGATAATCATCAGGGGCTTCTTCAAACCTCTTGAAAATTTTTGTAATCGCTTCTTTCTGGTAATTATATAATTCTTTACCAGTTTTCTTCTCTTCTTGTTCTGTAGTAGTTAAAGTCACATTTGTAATTTAAAAAACACACAAAAATACAGCCTTTATTAGTGTTAATGCAACTTTTTTATGAAAAACTTTTTTTTAACTTGATTTCTAGACAATTAATTCTTTAATTTTTCTAGCTCAACGGTATAATCGTACTGCAAATCTTCATGTAAAGTAGCAACCACTTTTTTTATGAATAAAATTTGTCGTTCATATAAATTTTTAAGTGTTGTATTTCGATTAATTGAAGGTTTTAATTTTTTTAGATGCATGCAAAAATAAAGCAATAACTCAACTTCAGTTTCTTTCTTTTTAGAATAGCGAATATAAGTTTTAACAACTTTTAATATTTTACGAACACTTTTCCTTATAAAATAGTAGCTAGATGTGTTTATGTTATTAAATAACGTATCTACTTCAATTTTTATATTTGAAATATAGGCATCTTCATCAGATGCCTTATATAACAAATACGTTAACAATTCTTTATTTTCTTTTTTAAATTTTGAAAGCCTTAAAACAAGTTCAATTAATTCTGAATTTGTACAATCATTTAATGCAGTTTTTAATTCTTTTACTGAAGCTGTTTCCATTTAAATCAATAACTATAATTATTTAGAATCAGGCAATAATTCATAACCTTGATTAATTCCTTTTTCAATTGCTGGAACCCCTTTTTTCATCCATACAGGCATTGGAGCACCTTTTAAATAATGATCAAAAAACTGTTGCATACGAATATTAAAATCTATTCTATTTTGCATTTTTAATGGCCAGTGAGGCTCTTCGTTATAATTTAACATCCAAGATGGCTTACCTAATCTTCTTAACGATACAAAAAATTCAATTCCCTGGTACCAAGGTACATGTCCATCTGCATCATTGTGCATTATTAATAAAGGAGTATTTATTTTATCCAAATTAAAAATTGGAGAATTTTTTAAATAACGTTCTGGATATTCCCAAGGGGTACCTCCTAACCTACTTTGCGTATGCTCGTATTGAAATTGCCTACTTAAACCTGTCCACCATCTAATTCCACCATAAGCACTCACCATATTTACAACAGGTGCGCCAGATTCTGCAGCTTTAAAAATATTTGTTTTTGTAACTAAGTGTGCAATTTGGTAACCTCCCCAGCTATGTCCTTGTACTCCAATATTATCTTTATCTACAAAACCTTTTTCTATAAGTGATTCAATACCTGGAATAACACAATTATAAGCACTTTCGCCTGGTGCTCCTATTTTATAATTTACATCTGGATTAAATATTAAATAGCCTCTACTAGCGTAAAAACTGTAACTTATTGTAGATCTTCCTGGTGAAGGAGCTTTATGTCTAAAAAGTCCATCAGAACTTTTTTCATAAAAATTAACAATCATTGGGTATTTTTTTGAAGGATCAAAATTTTCTGGCTTTATTAGCATTCCTGTTAATGCATCACCATCTAAAGAAGTCCAATTCACCAACTCTGCTGTTCCCCAATTATATTCGCTTTGTTGTGGATTTGCATTACTAATTTTAGTTTGTTTTTTAAAACTTAAATCTGAATAAATAATATTAGGATATACTTCAAAAGTTTGTTTTGTAAATAATACTTTATCTGAATCTTTAGCTTTTATAGGTTCCGAAAAATCATAAGCATCAAAAAGTAACTGTTTTCCTTTATTATTTTTAGGATTGAATTCAAAATAGCCTGAATTTTTAGTTGTTTCATTAAATGTATAAAGTAACCATTTGTTCTTTTTATCTAAAAAACGCTCTTCTCTATCAAGTTTAATATATCTATAACTAGTTTTAGCAGCACGTCCATTAGTTAATTTTTTGCTTGAACCATTTTCTGGATTAAATTCCCAAATATCATACCTATCATATAGTAAAATAGAAGCATCATCTTCTGTCCATCCAGCACTACCATAAGGTCTTGGACTTACTGGAGCATCATTTAATTCATCATAAAAAACTTTTCCTTTGGTAAGGTTTGTCATTTTTTTGGTTACTAAATTAAATGCAAACCATGTACTATCAACTGAATTGTAACCATAAGCATATTTTGCTTTAGGACTTAAACTAATACGGCCGCTCATTTTATCGAAAATTTTAGTAACGGCTCCAGTATTTGTATTTACAATTGCATAATCTTTTGCTGAATTACCCGTCCACTGACTCTCTAAAAGATATGGTTCTGGGTTGTTAACTAACGCAAATTCTGCATTTCCTTCATCTCCAATTCTAACATTTGGATATGCTGTTGAACTTAATTGTACTAATTTGTTAGTTGCTAAATGAATAGTAGTTGTATATGATTTTCTAGTATCATTTTTAACTTGCATTTCTTGAACTGTATATAGTCTAGGCTCATTATAAGTCCAAACTTCTACATTTACAATTTCTTCATCTAATAAAGTGGTATCTTTAACAATTGGAGGTGTTGCTAAACCAAAATACATTTTAGATTCGTCTTTAGAAAAATAGATACCCCCATCTGAAGATACTCTATAACCTTTTGGAGCATTAGCAGCATCTAACATTTTTTTTGCATTGGTATCTCCTTGAGACCAATGGTATAATTCATTTGGTCTAACTTGTACTTTAGTGGTGTCTAAATCTGCAACAAAACCTAAATTTTTACCAGAATCACTAAAATTTAATTGGTAATATTTAGTTTTTTTATTTGCTTTAAAAATATGAGTTAATTGCTTATTTTCTAAATTTAAAACATAAACACCCGCATTTACCGTAGAATCTACACCGGTTGTTATAAACGCTAATTGTTTTCCTTCTTTAGCAAAAGTATAATTTGTTACAAATTTAAAGGTGTCTTGTTTGGTAGTTGTTAAATCTCTTAATACCAAATGGTAACCGTTATCTTTTCCTACTTTTTTAGCTTTTTTTGTTTTTTTGCTTTTCTCTTCTTTTTTAGAGGTATCTTTTTCTTTTTTAACTGCTTTAATATCCTCTAATAAATATGCTACAAAACCATCTTCTTTTTTTGGAATTTTATAAGATTTTACATTTGAAATTTTTAAAAGTTCTTTAGACTTAAATGTATAAATAGCCAAGGTATCTTTAGGTAATTTATCCTTTTTAACTTTTTTACGTTTTAACTCTTTAATACTATCTTTCCACGGTTTTACTGTAAATAAAACTTGCTTAGCATTATTAGCAAATATTGGATTTTCAGCTCTTTCGTGTTCAAAAATAAACTGAGCTTTATTATTTTTAATTTTTAGGTGGCTATCTTTTTCTCCTTTTTCAAGTAAATACATAATAGTATTTCCGTCAGAGGATATTTTTTGACTTTTAATAGCGTTCCAATTTTTATAATCTTTGTGGTCCAATACTTTTTTTTGAGCTACAACTGTAAACGTAAATAGCACTAAAAGTGAGGTTAAAAATAGTCTCATATAATTGTTGTTTTTTAGAAAGTATAAATATAATCGTAAAAGATTAATATTAATTATTTTAAATAAAAAAAATACTAGAAAATAACAACTTGTTAAATTGGTAAAAGTACAGTTAACACTAATAAAAAAGCTCTGCATATTAATTGTAAAAAATAATATACAGAGCTTTAAAATAGATTATAAACTAAATTATATCGAAATTTCAACAAATTTAATTCCTAAAGCCTTTTGAAAATCTTGAATTTTTTGTAATTCATTAGGTAAAATAAGCGCTATTGAAAAACCTGCTTTTCCGGCTCTAGCAGTTCTTCCACTTCTATGTGTATAATATTCTAATTGCTCTGGCAATTGATGATGAATTACAAAACCTAAGTTACTAACATCTATACCTCTAGCGGAAACATCTGTAGAGATTAAAACTTGTAAAGTCCCATTTTTAAAAGCACGCATTACTTTTTCGCGATCTCTTTGTTGCATATCACCTTCTAGAGCGTCTACCGAAAAACCTTCTTCTTTTAAAAAGTTAGCTAAATTTTGTGTACCAGCTTTTGTTCTACAAAATATTATTCCTCTATCGTTAGATCTACGTTCTAAAATCTTAATTAATAACTCGGGTTTATCTTTAATACTAGTTTTTATATAATGATGCGTAATATTTGCGTTTACTAAAGTGTTTTTATTAACCGCAATTTTAACAGCATCAGATGCCATATAGGTTTTTATAATTTGCTGAATTTCATTAGGCATAGTTGCTGAAAATAACCAGGTGTTTTTCTTTTTACCCGTATATTTTAAAATTCTATTTAGGTCTTGCTTAAAACCCATACTTAACATCTCATCAGCTTCATCTAACACCACTGTTAACACTTTACTTAAATCTATTTCACCTTTTTCAATTAAATCTATTAACCTTCCTGGCGTAGCAACTACAACATGTGTAGTACGTTTTAAATTTTTAATTTGACGTTCTATTTTTTCACCACCATAAACAGCTTCAACAAATATTTTTGAATTTAAATACTTGGTATATTTAAATAGTTGTTTTTTAATTTGTTGCGCTAATTCTCTAGTAGGCGCTAAAATTAACGATTGAATATTTGAAGAGTTTACATCTATTGTTTGTAAAATTGGTAATCCAAAGGCTGCTGTTTTACCAGTTCCTGTTTGTGCTAAACCAATTAAATCTGTTTTAGAGTTTAACAATACAGGAATTGTTGCTTTTTGAACTTCTGTTGGCGTTTTAATACCAAGTTCTTTTAATCCCTGAATAAATTCTTTATGAACTCCTAATTCTAAAAATGTTGCCATGTTTTTATTTTATACTGCAAATGTACAGTTATTAAATTTACAATAATTAATACTTTTAATCCCTTACTTTATAAAAACAAAAAAAGCTGCTTAAAAAGCAGCTTTTAAATATTTTATAATAATGTTATATCTTTTTTACTCTAACGGCATTCATTCCTTTTAAACCTTTTTCTAATTCAAAAGTAACTTTGTCATTTTCTGCAATTTCTTCTAAAACACCACTAACATGCACAAAAAACTTTTCTTGTGTGTTGGTGTCAATTATAAATCCAAATCCTTTTGAAGTATCAAAAAATGAAACTTTTCCTTTTCTATCAACTGGAACTTCTTCTTCTCTATCTTCTTTTTTAGGAATACCTATTTCAATGCTTTCTGCATCAACTTTAATTTTTTTGGATGGATCTGGCGGCGTATCAGTTAATTGTCCAAATTCGTCTACATAGACAAACATACTATCTTGTCCGTTAGCTTTACGCTCTTCTTTTCTAAGAAGCTTATCTTTCTTTTTCTTTAATCTCTTCTTTTCTCTTTCTTTTTTACCAAATGTTTCTTGTGATCCTGCCATTAATTATTTATGTTAAATTTTATTTGTTTATCCTGTTGTTTCCTAAACAGTTAAGGTTGTCATTATAAATTAAAATAGATTTTTTTTATGAAAACAATTTATATAATTGAATTATAAAATACAACTGAAGTTATTAAATGACTTGCTTATAAAATGACTATTAGTTAATTATAAGCCTATGCAAATATAACACTTCTATTTAATTTTTTACACACCATGTTAATATATTGATATAAAAAATTAAAAATTGCTATTTTAAAAGTCCTTTTTTTATAAAATTATAGTACAAATAATTTAAAATTTACAATCACATTTTTTATAAAATCAAATTTTAACTTAATTCTAATTAATACATTTGAATTATGAAAAAAGTACTAATTATAGGCTTTGTTTGGCCAGAACCAACCACTACTGCTGCTGGAACAAGAATGTTACAGCTTATTGCTATTTTTAAAAAATATGGATTAGAAATTCATTTTGTAAGTACTGCCGCTAAAACACCACAATCTTATAATTTTTCTGAAGATGAAATTAAAACATCAACTATTGAATTAAATAATACGAGTTTTAATAAATTTATTATTGAATACAATCCAGATATTGTTTTGTTTGACAGGTATTTAACTGAAGAGCAATTTGGATGGAGAGTTACAGAAAACTGTCCAAACGCACTAAAAATATTAGATACAGAAGACTTACATTTTTTAAGATTTGCAAGAGAAAAAAGCTTTAGAAATACTACTAAAATAAATAATTCTTTATTAAATAACGATATTACTAAACGTGAAATTGCAAGTATTTATAGATGCGATTTAACTTTAATAATTTCAATGTACGAATTAGAATTATTAGTAAATAAATTTAAAATAGATACTGATTTACTAAGTTACACTCCTTTTTTATTAGATAAATTAACAGCTGATAGTTTTACAAAATATCCAACATTTAATAAAAGAAAAGATTTTATGACAATTGGCAATTTTAAGCACAAACCTAATTTAGAAGCTGTTAGAACATTAAAAAAACATATTTGGCCTAAAATAAAAAAACAACTACCAAAAGCTAATATTCATATTTATGGAGCTTACGGAAATAACCAAAGCGTAACACAACTGCACAATACCAAAGATGGATTTTTAATTAAAGGATGGGCTACAAATAAAGAAGTAGCTTTTTCAAATGCACGAATATGTCTAGCCCCATTACAATTTGGTGCTGGTTTAAAAGGAAAACTTGTAGATGCTATAATTTTTGGAACACCTTCTATAACTACTTCAATTGGTGCTGAAGGTATAAATAACACCCTACCTTGGAATGGATTTATAGAAAATAACCTTGAATTTTTTGCTGAAAAAGCCATAAAACTGTATAAAAACGAAGAAATTTGGCTAAAAAAACAACAAAATGGAATAGAAATAATCAATTCTAATTTTTCAAAACAAAAATTTGATAATGAATTAATGTTAAAAATTGAAACTATTTTTAATGATTTAGAAAACCATAGAAATCAGAATTTTATAGGTTCAATGTTACTACATCATACCCTAAAAAGCACTAAATATATGTCTAAATGGATTGAAGAAAAGAATAAATAATTAGGCTAATTTTATGTATTTACTTTTCTCGTTTTTTGCTATATAAAGTTTAATTACTTTAAATGCTCTATAATTCATAGTAACCTAAGTTGCAGTATACTCTTCTATTTAGTTTTAAATTTGAAATAAAAATACATTTATGAAAAATATTGTAGCAGTTACTTTTCAAAATAAAAAAAGTATTTTTAATCATACTGGAAAATGCAGAAACTATTTAATTTATACAATTAATGGAGCTGTAGTTGAAAGTAAAAGGCTCTTAGAATTACCTGTAAATGAAACATTAAGATCTTTTTTTCGAAATGAAAATAAAATGAAAAAACATATTTTATTTGAATGTGACATTTTATTAACCAGAGGTATTGGTTTTGGGGCCATTGAAAAGTTATCTAAATATGGAATAGCCTGCTATAAAATTGAAGAAACTGATCCAGATATTGCTATTGAAAAATTAATTAACGGTACCTTAGAAGCTATGGCGCCAATATCTAATGAAATATCTGGTTGTAATTGCAATTGCAACTCTAGAGTTAATTAGCGTTATATAACTAATTAAAACCCATAAAACTCTGTCTAAATAGAATTTTAAATAGTTGTTAAATACAAGTATTTATTCTTTCTAGACAGAATTCTATATTTTATTGATTAAATTTCTCTAAAAATAGAGTGCATTAATCTTGTTTTATCATTAATACTTTCTTCTAAAGAAATCATAGTTTCAGTTCTAGAAACACCATCAATATCATCAATTTCAAAAATAATTTCTTTTGCATGTGTAGTATCTTTTGCTCTAATTTTACAAAAAACATTGAATTTACCCGCTGTAATGTAAGCAATAGTAATATTCGGTATTTTTTGCAAATCATTTATAACTTGCTTAGTTTTAGAAGTTTTCGCTAAATATATACCAACATGAGAAATAAAAGAATAGCCCATTTTCTCATAATCTAATGTTAATGTAGAGCCTTTAATAATTCCTTCATCTTCCATTTTTTTAACTCTAACATGTATAGTACCAGCAGAAACAACTAGTTTTTTTGCGATATCTGTAAATGGAGTTCTAGCATTTTCTATAAGAATATCTAGTATTTGATGATCTATTTCATCTAAAATGAATTTTTTCATATTTTTTTTCTTAATAATATATAATTACAAGGCAAATTTATTAAAAAAAAATGATATTTACATAAAAAATTTACGAATTTGACAATTTTAATTCGTTAAAATTCAATTTAACTGCATTTATTTTGTTATTAGTGAAATATTTTGATAAATCTCCTTGTTTTTCAATGCATTTATACATTACAAGCTTATTGTTTACAACTTTAAATTTATACTGAATACCAACATCTTCAATACTTTCAACTCCATTTGTTATAACTTTTAAGTCTTTATATATTATATCTAAAAATAAGGTGTCATTATTAGGGATTTCAAAATATGGTTTGTAATTTAAAAAATCAGTTGCTGTAGCAATAAAATACAAACCTTGTAAAATTGCATAAAAGTTATACTTTCTTGTCTGCTCTCTGTCATAATCATTATCATAATGACCAGCTTCTATTAAAATGGTATTATGACCTAGTTTTTGAAAATTATCTCCTGTAGCCGTTGGATAAAACTCATCTGTATACCTTCCTATATGATTTGGTATGTATTTTTGAAGCAAACTATTCATCGCTACAATTACACTCATAGTTTCTTTACGTCCATTTGTTAATGTACGTTCTAAATCTTCAGAAGGTGCTAAAAAAGATATGGTTGCTGGGGTTTCTGTACCTTCTACATTAAAAATTGAACGTTGATCGTGTAAATTAAAACAGAATTTAGGGTTAAAACTATCTAAAACAGAGCGTAATAATTTACTTTCAGTCGCAGTTTTAGCTACAGCATCTCTATTTAAATCAATATTATTTGCATTTTCACGTGTAAAATTAATAGCGCCATCTGGATTTAATAAAACAATAAATTTAAGTGTACAATTCTTTAATATTGTTTCAGAAACAGCATTTAATTCAACCCCACTCGCTTCAAAAAAATTAAATAAGTCGAATAATGCTTTTGTACCTGTGCTTTCATTACCATGCATTTGCGACCAAGAAAGTATTTTAATAGGTCCTTCACCAATAGAAACCATATAAATAGGTATATTATTTTCTGAATACCCTATAACCTCTTTTTTAAATTTTAAAGATAATTTTTCTACAAGAGGTTGTATATCGTCAAATAAAATTCTCCTTCCTTTTAATTTAGTTTCAAAATTAGCAGCATACCAATTTTCTAAAAAAGCTGTATTTATTATTTTCATGTGTAGTCCTTTATTTCAGTCATTAGCCATTCATTATTATTATGGTAAGCTTTTAACTATCTCAAATTTTAAACAAAAATAAGAATATATTTTTTATGAAACTTAATATGTAATTAAATTCAAATATATCTATTTACATTTGTAAACAACCTGTAATTCACAAATGTAAATAGAACTAATAGCGCTCTTGTATACATATGTAATCAACTGAACAGGCAATAGTCTCCTTATAATAACTAGACTTTTAGCTATTATAGGATTTTTTTATCAATCACTTGTTAAATATTGTTATTTAGGTATTTACATTCATTATATAAACATAAACTTTAATAAAATTAGAGTCTTATAATTAAATTAAAATAATACTTTTGCTTCTTATTATAAGATTGATTACATTTGTAACAGATATAATAATTTACATTTGTAACATATGGTAAACATTGATGAATTTGCTAAACGATTGAATATAATTATGGATTATTATAATTTATCAGCTGCTTTATTAGCTGATAAAATAGAAGTTCAACGTTCAAGTATATCTCACCTACTATCTGGAAGAAATAAACCAAGTTTAGATTTTGTTTTAAAAATTTTAAAAACTTTTCCTGAAGTAGAATTGTATTGGCTATTAAATGGCGTTGGCACTTTTCCTAAATCTATAAATCAGAAAAAAGAAACAAGTAGTACTCCTACTCTTTTTTCAAATGAAAAAACAGATGCGGTTGAAAAAGTGATTCCAGAAAAAATTATTGAAAATTCAAAAGAAGTTTCTTCAAAAGAAATTGAAAGAATTGTAATTTTCTTTAAAGATGGAAGTTTTAAAAATTATTCTGCTTAGATTATATTTTAATATTCTATTCGTTTAAAATAGCTATATAACAAAGTATATTTTAAACATTAAAATAAATCTCTTTATTTTTAAATGTACAATATAGTTTTTATCAAATACAAACTATTAGGCACTAAACAGCATTGTATTTATTATTTTCAGAATAATGTTTAAAGTAATTCTTACTCTATAAGTTTAGCCATTCCTCTTTTTAAGATCAAAATCAATTCATTTTTGTTTTCATGAGAAGATTGTTGCTGCATATACACCATTTGATTTAGCATATTAATAGCCATTTGATCAAAATTATACTTTTTATATTGTTTTCCTAATTTTACAAAGTCGTCTGTTAAATTACTAATAGCTTTTTTATTATCACTTTCTGCAATCCATTTAAAAGCTTCACCATAAATTTGCTGTGTTCTAGCATTTTCTGTTAAAAACATTCCGGTTAAGACCTGATTTGCAATAAATGGTAAATTAGATTTATCTTTTTCTTGGATAAAAATAGTTGTAATGGCATCTGCTAAACTTTCTTTAGTAGTTTCGTCTAAAGTTTTAATTTTAGCGATAGCACTTTCTTTATCAATTTGATAAAGAGAAATCAACGAGCTTCCTGTTATTGCATACGATTCATTTTCCACTCCTCTTTCAAACAATGGTTTATACATTGGATCTATTAATTTTCCTAAAACGCCAATTGCTGCTGCTCTTACTAATGTTTTCTCATCATTTTGAGCCATTTTTTCAACCTTTGCTATTATATTTTTCTTATTATACTTTTGAAATAAATCCAAATTATCTAATGCAATTACTCTAATTTCATAATACGGATCTTCAAAAGCTTTAACAACAGTATTTAATGCTGTCTTATTATCTCTTTGATGTTTTACAATTTCTTCTAAAGCCAATCTTCTATCTACATAATGTGTTGCATTATTAAACTGAAAAATATATTCGTCTAACGATTTACTTTCGGTAAACTCAGTCAAAAGTACATGTTCTGGATCTATATTAATTAAGCTAGGTTGTTTATTGTATGGAAATGTAAATGAACTTTGTTTACCTTCTACCCAAACATTATGTGTTGCTTTAGCAGTACCTTCATAAATATCTATAGTTAAAGGAAATGTAAATGCTTTATCTTGTTGATTGATATTTACAGTTACAGTATTATTTATGGTATTGTAATCGTAAGTTACTTCAGCTTTTATATGCCCGCTTCCATAATACCACTGATTAAAGAACCAATTTAAATCTTTACCACTCACTTCCTCTAATGCTAAACGTAGTTCATGTGCTTCAGCAGTACCAAATTTATGATCGTTTAAATATTTAGACAATCCTGTAAAAAAAGCGTCATCACCTAAAATATTACGCAACATATGAAGAATAGCATTTCCTTTATGATAGCTTACCGTATCAAACATATCTTCTTTGTCGTGGTAATGAAAACGCACTAAAATTTTGTCATCACTCTCACTTTGCAAATACGTTTGTATATCTTTATACATATGTGCTGCAGCCCTATCTTTTCCATATTTATGCTCGAACCATAAATAAACGCTATAAGTTGCAAAAGATTCGTTTACTGTTAAATTTGCCCAACTTTCTGTTGTAACTAAATCGCCAAACCAATGATGAAATAACTCATGTGCAATTGTTCCTTCCCATTCATTATCATCAACTAATTGTCCTTTTTTTTGTTGTGCATCTTCTGCATGTGCAACAGCTGTAGTGTTTTCCATAGCTCCACTTACAAAATCTCTAACTACAATTTGACTGTATTTATCCCAAGGATAAGGTATTCCTGTTAAATCTGAGAAAAAAGTCATCATTTCGGGTGTAGTTCCAAAAATATCGTTAGCTACATCTTTATAATCATGTTCTACATAATAATCTACTATTTTACCATTCCAAGTATCATTTACTATACTAAAATCACCAACACCCATAAAAAATAAATACGGAGCATGTTTTTGATCCATTTTCCAATAATCTGTTCTAGTACCATTATTATTATCTATTTGAGATTGCAATGTTCCGTTTGAAAGTGTAATAAATTTATTTGGAACAGTCATGTAAATTTCTTGTGAAGTTTTTTGATTTGGAGCATCTATTGTAGGAAACCAACAACTACTTGCTTCTGTTTCACCCTGAGTCCAAATTTGTGTAGGTTTTTCTGGGTCTGTATCTAATGGATCTATAAAATACAAACCTTTTGCATCAGTTATATTTTTACTACCTTTTTGCTTAACTTCCTCTGGTCTAGCTATATAATTTACATAAACCGTATATTCTTCACCTTTAACATAAGTTTTATCAAGGTTTATGGTAAGTTGATCATCCGAATAATTATATGTAGCAGTTGTATTGTTAATTTTTATTTCATTTATTTTAAATGCTTTAGCATCTAACGTAACTTTGTTTGTAGGATAAAAATGAGGTGTTAATGTTATCCAAGCTTCCCCGTTTAATTGACTTTTTTCAAAATTAAAATCAACTTTTAATTTAGTATGTACTAAATTATTAACCTTAGTTCTTTCTGGTTGATAAGGGGTATCTTGAGCTTTTACCGCAAATGTTATAAATAAAATAAATAGTATAGCAATATTCTTCATATTAAAACCTAATTTTTAAAGCCTCAAAAATACTATTTTTTAAGTTTTAAGAAGTTAATAGATAGTTAAAAAGCCATACTTTATTCAAGTATGGCTTTATTATTATATTTTTTTAGTAATTTATTTTAAACCGTTAATCAATCCGCCAAGTTGTTTTAATTGTTCTGAATCTCCATCTAGCTCAATTTCTTGTGCCATTTTCATAATTTCAGCTGGATTCATATTTTCTCCTAATACTCTTACAACAGCAAATCCTTTATTATTATCTGATCCAAAAAGCACAACTTCATCAATAGCGTCTTCTTCGCCTAAATAATTTACACTAACAGCTCCTTTTCCTAAATTCATACGCATTAATTGCTTGTACTTTGGATTTTTAAGAATTGCTTTTACCTTTAATTTTTCTGAAGTATATAATGCTTCATTTGAATCTGTTAATTGCAAAGCTAAAAAGTTTACTTTTTTTATAGATGCTAGCGTTTGTTTTACATCTTCAGAAACTTCATTGTTTTTTAATTGTAAAATATTTGCAGGTAAATCTACCGAAATAAAAGCATCATTTTCTTTACTAGTTACATAATATTCCTGTAAAGTAGGCGAATTATTACAAGAAATAAAAGCAAACATTACAAAAAAGAGTATTCCAAAAAATTTTATAGCTGAATTCATAAAGTTGCCTTTTATTGTTTTTTTAGATGTTTACTACTACCTGGAACGTGAGATTCTGTAAGTTCAGATATTTTATTTAAATCTATATCTCCTGTTAATGAAAGTATTACAGACTCTGCTTTTATTGGACTGTCAGAATTATTGGTATATTTTCCAGCACCGCTAACAAACATAAGCAACTCACTTACATGGTCTTCATCTTTTCCTTGGCGTACATAAATTTTAACATTTGAATCTTCATCTTTTACTCTCATTAATTCAATTAATTTTGAACTTTTTAAGTATTTAGAAACTATAGTATTCATTTCGCTAGCAATTGATTGGTTTTCTGTTGTAAATACCCTAAAAGAGGATAAGCCTTTTACCATATCAAAATACTCTTGACCTTCTTCTCCACCGCCTTTAAATTTTGCAAGCATTCTAAATGCTTCTTTATTTACGATAACTGAAGAAACATCATCCATTTCTTCAAATTTATCAAATATTGAACTTTGAGCATACGTACCAAAGGATACTAAGGCAACTACTGCTAATATTATTAATTTTTTCATTTTTTACTTTTTTACTTTTTTGGTTGTTTAAAAATTTTGTTTTTTGTGTCTTCAAAATGTTGCAACTGTAGAATTGCATCATTTCCTTTGTTTAAATTTGCTGCCAACATACCAAAAGCCATTCTGGTTTCTGCGTATATTTTTTCAGCCTTTTTTTGTTGGTTATTTTGGTAACCAGTGTAAACACTAACTAATAAAACTATTGAAGCTGCTACAGATAACCATTTCCAATTCGTCTTTTTTCGTTTTAATTGGATGGTTTTTGTAAATCGTTCATTTTTACTAGTTGAAAAATATCCGAACATCGCTTGATATTCTTGTAGATGTGGCGCCACGTTATCGCTTAAAAAATAGTTTTTTAATTCTTTTTCTTCTGCAATACTTGTTTCTGCATCTAAATATTTTTCCAACAACTTTTCTATGTTAGCTAATTCCATAATTATGTTGTTTTGTTAATTGTTCTCTAATTGTTTTTCTTGCTCTTGATAATGCTACTCTTACAGCTGTTGGTTTTAAATCCAACATTTTAGAAATTTCATCAAATTCATATTCCTCAATATCTCTTAACTGTATTATTAATTTTTGTTGTTCTGGTAAGTTTTCAATTAATTTATGAACCATACTTACACTGTCATTCAATTCTACACGTCTTTGTAAAGGCGTATCTTTTTCTTCATAATTGCTATGAATTAACTTTAAATTACTTGCTTGTTTCGATTTTAATCGATCAAAACAATAATTTTTAGTCATTGTCATTGCAAAAGCTTCAACACTTTTATAATCTTTTAATTTAGTTCTATTTCTCCAAAGCTTAAAATACAGCTCTTGCGTTGCATCTTCAGCTTCTTCAGTAGAAACAAGTAGCCTTTTTGCTACTCGAAACACTTTATCTTTAAAAGGCATTACAGTTTTTAAAAACTCTGACTGCTTCATTCTAAGTTTGATTATTTTTTGGTGTTGTTACAATTATGACGAACTTAATTCGTTATTGTTACACTTTGATTTAATTTTTGTAATTAAATTAATATCTTGCGACAAAATTTAAAACAAAATAATATATAAACAAACTAAATTAAAATTCACCATTCATATTAATGATGAATTTAAAGAGTCGTTTTAAAAAAAATAATTTACATAAATATGAATAAAATAAATTCTTTTATAGCAATCTTACTAATTTCAAGTATTGCTTTTGTTAGTTGTAATAAAGATGATGATGATATATCTAATAACTTTATTGATACAACTAAAATTGATAATCAAGTCAATCATTTTGTATGGAAAGCAATGAACTCTTGGTATAATTGGCAACCAAATGTAACTAATTTAGCCGATACTAAAGATGATGATTTTGATGCTTATTACGATTATTTGAATAGCTATTCAACTCCTGAAAGTCTTTTTGAAACTTTATTATATAATAAAGGAACAACAGATAGATTTTCTTGGTTTATTGAAGATTATAATGAGCAAGGAGCTTCATTTAGAGGTGTAAATGATGCCTATGGATTTGAGTTTGATTTAACAAGATTATGCAGTGATTGTGATGAAGTACTTGGTTATGTAACTTATGTTGTACCTAATTCACCAGCATCAGATGCGGGTATGCAACGTGGTGATTTTTTCTATAAATTTGATGGAGTTGAACTAACGATTGACAATTATGGTGTAGTAAATAATTTTTATGATGGTGAAATAACATCTATATCGTTAGCGTTTAATACTCTAGAAAATGGTGTTATTACTCCAAATAATATAGAAAAAACCTTAGTAATTAGAGAAGTTGTAGAAAATCCAGTATTATATTCAGATGTAATAACTAACGATGCCGGAACTAAAATTGGATATTTAGTTTATAATGGTTTTAAATATACTTTTCATGAAGAATTGAATAATGTTTTTGCTGATTTTAAAGCTGAAGGTATTCAAGAGTTAGTTTTAGATCTTCGTTACAACGGTGGTGGTTCCGTTTTAACATCTGCTTATTTAGCAAGTATGATTTATGGTGCTGCTTCTGAAAATGACGTCTTTGCTAAATTAATATACAATTCAAAACATACTGACGAAGGTGGTTATTATCCATTTTTTAATTCAGCTTATGTGTATGATAAAGAAGGTGATTATACTAATGATGTAACTATAAACAGATTAAATTCACTTACAAAACTATATGTAATAACTTCTGGAAGTACTGCTTCTGCAAGTGAAATGATAATTAATGGTCTTTCACCATACATGTCTGTTGTAAAAATTGGAACAACTACCTATGGTAAAAATGTAGGTTCTATTACCTTATATGACTCTCCAGATTTTGGTGAAGACGGTGCTAGTACTTCTCATACTAATGCATTACAACCTATTGTATTTCAAATATATAATAAGTTAGATGAAAGTGATTATACACAAGGTTTTACTCCAGATTATGAAGTTATTGAATATGCATCGCAAATAAAACCTTTTGGAAATGTTGAAGAACCCTTGTTAAAAACTGCTTTAGATCTTATTTCTGGAGTAAGTTCTAAATCTAATTTAGCTAGTAAAAACCTATTTAAAACAGGAGAAACAATATTTAACTCTTTAGATAAAAAGAAATATAGTAAAGAAATGTATATTATTCCTCAAGAATAACATTTTTTTAAAATCAAGTAAAGAGGCTGTTTGGAATTTTCAAGCAGCCTCTTTTTAATTAAATATTCTATAAAGTTTAATAGTTAATTGTATAGTATTATTACGAAGTCTATTTTTGTATAACTAAAAACATTAAAGAGTTGGAAAAATTTATTGAATTATTGACTTATACAATTCCTGCAATTGTAACCGGAGCTGTAGCGTATTATTTTTTTATGAATCATACAGATTTTGAAAAACAGCGTTTAAATTTATCATTTTTAAAAGAGAATCAAAAAGCTGCTTTACCTATTAGATTACAAGCTTATGAAAGAATGACTTTATATTTAGAACGTATAAATCCTTCAAAATTATTACTTAGAATTACATCTATAAATAATGATAAGGAAGCTTATGTTTTAAGTATAATTAATACTATAGAACAAGAATTTGAACATAATTTAGCGCAGCAAATTTATATTTCTGATAAATGTTGGAGTGTTATAATTACTTCAAAAAATGCTACAATACAGCTTATAAAACAAACTGAGCAAAATGAAGAAGTAAAAACAGCACAAGAATTACGTGAAGCAGTTTTAAAAAAAATGTTAGAAAGCACTCCGCCTTCTACAACAGCATTGGCTTTTATTAAAAATGAAGTAAAAAGTTTTATTTAAAATAACTTCAAAAAAAATATTTTACACTACCTATTTTATGAAAACAACTATCTTAAAACCCCTAATTTTAATTCTAATATTTAGTGTATTATTTTCTTGTAAAGATGCTAATGCTCCTAAAGAAAACACTAAGAAAATCTCTAAAAACACTTTAAAATACGCTAAAGGATTTGAAATCCAACACTTTAAAAATTATTCTAAATTAATAATAAAGGCTCCATATAAAGATTCTAAAGAAACTTTTGAATTTATTTTATCAGATACTGTTTTAAAAAATACAAGCAACACCATTAAAACTCCTATAAATTCTATTGTAGTAACAAGCACAACACATATTCCAATGTTAGAATTGCTAGAAGTTGAAAATAAATTGATAGGTTACCCTAATACTAATTATGTTTCTTCTAAAAAAACTAGAAAACTTATAGATAGTGGAGCAATTAAAGAGCTTGGAAACGAAGAACGTATTAATACGGAATTATTAATGAGTTTAAATCCTGATATTGTTGTTGGATTTTCTATTAATAGTAATAGTAAAATGTTTGCAAATATTGAAAAACTTGGAATTCCAGTACTTTTAAACGGCGATTGGTTAGAAGCAACACCACTTGGACGTGCAGAATGGATTAAGTTTTTTGGTGCATTATTTAATAAAGAAAAAGAAGCTGATAGTATTTTTAATACCATTGAAGCCAATTATTTAGAAGCAAAAAAATTAGCACTAAAAAGTACTAAAAAACCAACAATACTTTCTGGTGGACTTTTTAAAGATATATGGAATTTACCTGCAGGTGACAGTTTTGAAGCTACATTTTTAAGAGATGCTAACACTAATTATTTATGGGCAGATTCTAAAGGAAGTGCTAGTTTATCTTTAAATATAGAAAATGTTTTTGAAAAAGGTAAAAATGCAGAAATATGGATATCTCCTAGTTTTTATAATTCTTTTAATCACCTTGAAGAAGCTAATGATATTTACACTCAATTTAATGCCTTTAAAACAAAAGAAATATATTCTTACATTAATAACCGTGGCGCAACAGATGGTGTAATTTATTTTGAATTAGCTCCTGCCCGACCAGATTTAGTTTTAAAAGATTTAATAAAAATTACACACCCAGAATTAATGCTGGATTATGAATTTACTTTTTATGAAAAGTTAGAGTAAAATATAGCTATTATTTAATTGTACACAAATAACTATCTAGTCAAACCTAAATTCTTCATTTAATTTAGTGCTAGAATTAGAAAATTTTAGCACTAAAACAGTGTTATTTGATCAGGATCATCTTCATCATCTATCTTTTTTTTAGGTGGGATTATTGTTGGCTTCTTTTTATTTTTATCAACTATAGATTTTTTAACTTCAGGAATTTCTACCTCTATGGGTAAACTATCAATAACTTCCTCTTCCACTACTTCAACTTCATCAACAACAGGTGCTTCATAAGGTAAAGGGTTTAACATATTTATGTTTTTAATTTTATCTGTTGTTAATTGATTCCCTTGAGCTTTTATTCCTTTTACAGCTATAAACTCTTCTAAATTCACTTCTATATCATCTAAATTACGTTTAGAAAATTGAATTTCTGCCATCGGTCTATAATCTGTTGATACAATTTCTAAATGTGATTTTGGATGTTCAGAAATAAATACTTCCTCTTTATTTGGATTGTCAATCATAAAACGTTTAATGTAGTAACGTTCTTTTTCACCATCATAATAAATTGCTGAAATTGGTTTTTCTGGAACCCACTTTTCAAGCACAATCATATCAGTATCAAAATGTGTGGTAAGTTCTGGTTTAACTGTTTTAACAATACCTTTTTGATTGATTATCAACAATCTATCTTCACCTTTAAATTCACCTAAAAGTTCTCCTCTATCATCAACATTTAAGCGTTGTACAGTTTCATCAAACCAAATTTTACGAGGTTTTAAAGTAGATACACCTTCTGCTTTTAATTCAATTTTTTTAATAGCATATTTTGTTACGATATTACCTTTTACGCCTCTACCTTTAATTGCTAAATCAGAAAAATCAATATCCCATTTTAGTTTTTTTATACTTCCAACGGCTCTTAAATGAACCGTTACTGTTTCTGCTTCTCCATTTGGATTTGCAGTAAAATACTGTACAACAGAAGCTTTACTTCCGTTTGTTAAATCGTATTCCTTATCACGTGTAACACCTTTAACATTAAAACGTTTCATATAACTTGGTCCGCTTCTACCATCTCTATAAATCATATTATAAACGGTGCGTTTATCATTCTTCTTAAAAATTGCAACATGAATTATATCTTTACCTACAAAAGTTTTGGTATCTACTTTTGTCACCATCATAACTCCATCTTTTCTAAAGATAATTACATCATCTATATCAGCACAATCATCTACATATTCATCTCTTTTTAATGAAGTACCTACAAAACCTTCTTCTCTATTTACATATAGTTTTGTATTTCTCATTACTACTTTTGTAGCAACTATATCATCAAATAGACGGATTTCAGTTTTACGTTCTTTTCCTTTTCCGTATTTTACTTTTAAGTTTTTAAAATAATCAATTGCATAGTCAACCAAATGTTCTAAATTATATTTTACTTCTGCAATCTTGTCTTCTAAACTTTCAATAAATTGTTTAGCTTTATCTATATCAAATTTTGATATTTTTTTGATACGAATTTCAGTTAAACGTACAATATCTTCTTCTGTAATAGCACGTTTTAAATGTTTTATATGAGGTTTTAAACCTTCATCAATAGCTTTTATTACACCTTTCCAAGTTGTTTGCTCTTCAATATCTCGGTAAATTCTATTTTCTATAAAAATACGTTCTAAAGATGCAAAATGCCATTGTTCTTCTAATTCATTTAACTGAATTTCAAGCTCTTGTTTTAATAGCTCTACTGTATGATCTGTTGAGAGTCTTAAAATATCGGATACTCCAATAAATACAGGTTTATTGTTTTCAATAACACAACATAATGGGGAAATTGAATTTTCACAATTAGTAAAAGCAAATAAAGCATCAATGGTTTTATCTGGCGAAATTCCGTTTGGTAAATGCACTAAAATTTCAACATTAGCAGCTGTATTATCTTCAATTCGTTTTATTTTTATAGTTCCCTTATCATTTGCTTTTAAAATAGATTCTATTAAACTAGAAGTTGTTGTTCCAAAAGGAATTTCTGTAATTACTAATGTTTTTTTATCGAGTTGAGATATTTTAGCTCGCGATCTAATTTTCCCTCCTCTTTTCCCATCATTATAATTAGAAACATCTGCAATTCCACCAGTTAAAAAATCTGGCACCAATGTAAAACTTTTTCCTTTTAAATGTTTTATAGAAGCATCTATTAACTCATTAAAATTGTGGGGTAAGATTTTTGTTGAAAGTCCAACTGCTATACCTTCAGCACCTTGTGCTAAAAGCATTGGAAACTTAACGGGTAAATCTATAGGCTCTTTTCTTCTACCATCATAAGATGCTTGCCATTGTGTAGTTTTCGGATTAAAAACAACATCTAAAGCAAATTTAGATAAACGCGCTTCAATATAACGTGATGCTGCTGCACGGTCTCCGGTTAAAATATTTCCCCAGTTACCTTGCATATCTATTAACAAATCCTTCTGACCAATTTGCACCATAGCATCTGCAATAGAAGCATCTCCGTGTGGATGGTATTGCATTGTATGTCCAACAATATTTGCAACTTTATTATAACGCCCATCATCCAAATCTTTCATAGAATGCATAATTCTACGTTGTACTGGCTTAAAGCCATCTCTAATTCCTGGAACTGCGCGCTCTAAAATTACATAAGATGCATAATCTAAAAACCAATCTTTATACATACCCGTTACCTTCGTGATGGTCTCTTGGTTTCCAAATTCTTCTTTATTTGGTTCGTTATTCTCTTCTTGCATTGTATTCTATATAGTATTTGGTAGCTAGTATCTGATATTTAGTATTTATTGGGTTCGAAAAACTTATAATTAAGTTATTACTCCTCAACTATATCTAATTCTATTTTTAAATTATTAATAATAAATTTTTGCCTATCTGGTGTATTTTTTCCCATATAAAATTCCAATAATTTATCTATAGACATTTCTTTATCAAGCATTACAGGATCTAAACGAATATCTCCTCCAATAAAATGCACAAACTCATCTGGAGAAATTTCACCCAAACCTTTAAATCGGGTCATTTCTGGTTTTCCTTTTAGCTTATTAATAGCTTCTTGTTTTTCTTCAGGAGTATAACAATAAAATGTTTGTTTTTTATCGCGCACTCTAAACAACGGCGTATCTAAAATATAAAGATGTCCTTCTTTTATTAATTCAGGAAAAAATTGTAAAAAGAATGTAATTAACAACAATCTAATATGCATACCATCTACATCAGCATCCGTTGCAATTACAATATTATTATACCTCAAATTTTCTAATCCATCTTCTATGTCTAATGCAGCTTGTAAAAGGTTAAATTCTTCATTTTCATACACTATTTTCTTACTCATATTGTATGAATTTAAAGGCTTACCTCTTAAACTAAATACCGCTTGTGTATTTACATTTCTAGATTTTGTAATAGACCCACTTGCTGAATCTCCCTCTGTAATAAATAAAGTGCTTTCTAAACGATTATCTTTTTTTAAATCATTTAAATGAACTCTACAATCTCTTAATTTTTTATTGTGTAAACTTGCTTTTTTTGCACGTTCTCTTGCAAGTTTTCTAATACCTGATAAATCTTTACGCTCTTTTTCTGCTTGTAAAATTTTCTTTTGAATTTTATCTGCAATTTCTGGATTTTTATGTAAAAAATTATCGAGATTTCTTTTTACAAAATCTGTAATAAAAGTTCTAACTGTAGGTAAATCTCCACCCATTTCTGTAGAACCTAATTTTGTTTTTGTTTGACTTTCAAAAACAGGTTCCATAACTTTTACACTTACTGCAGAAACTATAGACTTTCTAATATCAGAAGCATCATAATTTTTACCAAAAAAATCGCGTAAGGTTTTTACAATAGCCTCTCTAAAAGCACTTTGATGTGTACCTCCTTGTGTTGTATGCTGCCCATTAACAAAAGAGTGGTATTCTTCACTATATTGCGCCTTACTATAAGTTAATGCTACTTCAATGTCATCTTCTTTTAAATGAATTATTGGAAATAACATAAATTCATCTGCAATATTCTCTTCTAATAAATCTTTTAAACCATTTTCTGAAAAATATTTTTCACCATTAAAAACTATGGTTAAACCCGTGTTTAGGTATACATAATTTTTAATCATTTTTACAATATATTCGTTTCGGTATTTAAACTTTGTAAAAATACTTTTATCTGGTATAAAAGTTACTTTAGTTCCTTTTCTATTTGTAGAATCATGTGGTTTTTCTTCGTGGGTAATTGTTCCCTTTTCAAATTCAGCGAGCACTGTTTTTCCATCTCTAAAAGATTGTACTTTAAAGTAAGATGAAAGTGCATTAACAGCTTTGGTACCAACACCATTTAAACCAACCGACTTTTTAAAGGCTTTAGAATCGTATTTACCACCTGTATTCATTTTAGAAACCACATCTACTACTTTTCCTAAAGGAATACCACGACCATAGTCTCGTACTGTAACTGTTTCTCCTTTTACTGAAACTTCAATTGTTTTTCCTGCCCCCATTACATATTCATCAATGGAGTTGTCTAAAACTTCTTTAATTAGAATGTAAATACCATCATCAGGAGATGAGCCATCACCTAATTTCCCGATATACATACCAGGTCGCATTCTAATATGTTCTTTCCAGTCTAATGAGCGAATATTATCCTCGGTATACGATGTTTGTTCTGCCATATATATTAATACTATTCTTGAAGATTTGCTAATGTACCATTTTGCTGTAAAAAAGGCAAAAAAGTTAGCTTAAATTATGCTTAATAATTGTAAGCCAATTTTATGAAATATACAAATATAAATGCTTCAGTTTTTTTACAAATTTGCAACATTCATTTTAATTTCATTTTTTTTGAAGATACAATTCCAATTCCTAAAATTACAACAAAAGCACCAATAAATTGCAAAAACGATAATTTTTCACCTAAAAATATATATGCTAAAATTATGGTTGAAATTGGCCCAATACTTCCTATAATTGAAAAATTTGAAGCTCCCAACTTTTTTATTGCCAAAGAAACCAAAAACGAAGGTATTAATGTAGATAAAACAGCCATTAAAAAGCCTAAAACATAAACTTGATACGAATACTCAAAAATACTAGTTCTGTCAATAACTAAGTAATGAATTAACACACAAATAGTAGAAACTATCATAGCATAAGCCGTAAAAGGAACTACACCAAATTTAGGAATTAACCAACCACTACCAACTAAGTAAATAGCATAGGTTAAAGCGCTTAAAAACACCAAAAAGCCACCTAAAATAACATTAGAGCTTTCAAAATTTAGTTCGCCCCAAAAGGCAATTAAAACCCCAAAATAAGTAATTAAAATAGCTAAAAGTTGTTTTAAAGAAATTATAGTTTTAAAAACTATTTTTGAAATTAATAAAACTAATGTTGGATAAACAAATAAGATAATACGCTCTAAACCCGCTTTTATATATTGAAGTCCTAAAAAATCGAAATAACTCGCTAAATAATACCCTATAAAACCAAATAAAACAATCCATAAAAAATCTACTTTCTTAATTATATTTGGATTTTGAGGTTTTACATAAAATGCTATTAATATATAAAATGGAAGTGCAAAAAGCATTCTAAATAACAATAAATGAATAGCACTAACATTGTATTGATAAGCTAATTTTACTAATACAGCCTTTGCTGAAAATAGTACAATTCCAACAATTGCTATAAATACTCCCGAATTTATTGTTTTTGAAAAATTCATCTAGCAAACATACTCAGATGATTTATTATAAATAATATTAGAAATAAACCTTTTACGATGTTCAAAGGCCAAATACACTATACTACATTGCTCTTTTTTAAATAAAAAAACGCCATTAATAATAATATCAATAGCGTTTTTAATTTTATAAATGATTGCGTTTTACACATTAAAACGAAAATGCATTACATCTCCATCTTTCACTATATATTCTTTACCTTCAACACGCATTTTACCAGCTTCCTTTACTTTGGCTTCACTTCCGTAGCTTACAAAATCTTCATAAGCAATAACTTCAGCTCTAATAAAACCTTTTTCAAAGTCGGTATGAATAACACCTGCAGCTTGTGGTGCTGTATCGCCAATATTAATGGTCCAAGCTCTTACTTCTTTAACTCCTGCAGTAAAATAAGTTTGCTGATTTAGTAATTTATAAGCAGCTCTAATTAATACAGAAGCTCCTGGCTCTATTAAACCTAAATCTTCTAAAAACATTTCACGCTCTTCAAAAGTTTCAAGCTCCATTATATCTGCTTCTACTCCAACAGCTAAAACAATTACTTCAGCATCTTCATTTTTTATTGCTTCTTTTACAGCATCAACATATGCATTTCCTTTAACAGCAGAATTTTCATCAACATTACAAACATATAACACAGGTTTATCTGTTATAAATTGCAATGGTTTAATATATTCTTCGCGTTCTTTATCTGTAAGTTCAATAGCTCTTATAGAAGTTGAAGCTTCTAAACCTGCTTTAACTTTTTCTAAAACTTCTAATTCTTTTTGAGCATCTTTATTTCCAGTACGCGCTGTTTTTTTAACACGCTCTAACTTTTTTTCTAAAGTTTCGTAATCTTTTAATTGTAATTCTATATCAATAGTTTCTTTATCTCTAACAGGATCTACAGTTGTATCTACATGAACAATATTGTCATTATCAAAACATCTTAAAACGTGAATTACAGCATCTGTTTCTCTAATATTTGCTAAAAACTGATTTCCTAAACCTTCTCCTTTACTTGCTCCTCTTACTAAACCTGCAATATCAACAATATCAACTGTTGCCATTTGAACACGTTCTGGCTTTACCAATTGTTCTAGTTTTGTAATTCTTGGATCTGGCACATTAACTACACCAATATTTGGTTCAATTGTACAAAAAGGAAAGTTAGCACTTTGCGCTTTTGCATTTGATAAACAATTAAATAATGTTGATTTCCCTACATTTGGTAACCCTACAATTCCTGCTTTCATATGTATATATTATTTTTATAATAACAACAAACCAATTTGAAATATATCTTTGTTTTAGATAACTAACATATTGATGTATTCTTTATATAATTCTGTTTTTTAGCGGTGCAAATATACTATTAAGATTTAAGTTTTAAAGCATTTATTTTTTTTATGCTATTTTACCTTACATTCAACAGTTCTTTTACTAGAAAAATACCACTTTTAATCCTTCTTTTTCTCACTGAAATAAAAAACTATTAAACTTCTAATTTTAGCACTTATCAATATATTTTTTAATAAAATTATATATTAAAAATCTAAAATATTTTTATTTTTTAGAATTAAAATAAGTCAACAATATTTTTTATTTTAACTTCATCAATAACTTTAAGTTCACCCATTGAAAGTTTTGAATTTAAGTTAATTGACTTTATAACTGTAAAATGTAAATTTTTAATTCCAGTAGCTGCTAATTGTAATGCATTTTCTGAATTAACCCCGCTTCCGGCCATAATTTCTATTTTGTTTCCAAAGTTTTTTTGTAAAAAATTAATTACTTCTATGCCTTCAATGGCAGTTGGTTTTGTTCCTGAAGTAAGCAACCTATCAAAACCAACATCTATAATTTTTTGTATCCCTGTTTTATAGTCTAAAATAAAATCAAAAGCTCTATGAAATGTAACTTCTAAATTAAGAGATTTGGCAAGGTTTACCAATTCTTTATTATAATTCGAAACCGTATTATCTACAGTTAAAATTCCAAACACAACACCTTTTGCTCCTGCCCTTTTTGCTTCAGAAATATCAATTTTCATCAACTCAATATCTTGTAAATCATAGGTAAATCCGCCTTCTTTAGGACGAATAATTACATGAACTTCTACTGAAGATTTTTCAACACATTGTTGAATTAAACCAAAACTTGGAGTTAACCCACCAACATTTAATGCAGTACACAGTTCAACTCGTTTTGCGCCATATTTTGCTGCAACTATTGCTCCTTCAACAGAATTTATACAAATTTCAAACGTCATTTTAATTGGTATCATTTTAATTTAAAGAATAAAATTAACAACAACTCAATATAAAATTGTAATAATTCTATACTAAAAACTAAGTGCAATTCAAAAAGTACTATTCCTTATGTAAAAAGCTTTTTTTAGCTAATAATTGTGCTTCAGATTCTTCATTTTCATCATCTGGCACACAACAATCTACAGGACAAACTGCAGCGCATTGTGGCTCGTCATGAAAACCTTTACATTCTGTACATTTATCTGTTACAATAAAATATACTTCATCATCAATAGGCTCTTGTTCTGCATCAGCATTAACTTTATTGCCGTTAGGTAAAACTACATTACCAGTTAATTCTGTACCATCTGAAAAACGCCATTCTTCAGAAGCTTCATAAATTGCATTGTTTGGACATTCTGGTTCACAAGCACCACAATTTATACATTCATCTGTTATTTTTATTGCCATACTATTATTTACATTATTTTTGCAAATATAAAATTATATTTGAATATGAATTTAGAACAACGTATTAACGCTTTTGCAAAACTTGGAGATTTTTTTGGTCAGTTTACTACTAAAGGAATTGTTAAAAAAGAAACTTCTGAAACAAATACCTTATTTTTTAATGCTTTTAAAATGCAAATTGAAAGAGCGCAAGAATTTAATGGTTGGTTTACAAAAGATAATGTTTTAAAAGCTTTAGAAAGTTGGAACAAAGCATTAACTAAAGAAAACTTAACTACTTGGACATCTAAATATAATTTTAAAAATTCTACTGAATCAAAAACCATAGCCATTATTATGGCAGGAAACATTCCTTTAGTTGGTTTTCACGATTTTTTATCCGTTTTAATCAGTGGAAATAATGCTATAATTAAACAATCATCTAACGACAAGCATTTTTTGCCATTAATAGCAAAATTTTTAGAAAGTAACAATGCTTATTTTAAAAACAAAATAACATTTACCGAAGGTAAATTAGCCAATTTTGATGCTGTTATAGCTACTGGAAGTAATAATACTGCACGTTATTTTGAACACTATTTTGGAAAATACCCTTCAATAATTAGAAAAAATAGAAATTCTGTAGCAATTTTAACCGGAAATGAAACCAAAGAAGAACTAGAGGCCTTAGGTAACGATGTTTTTCAATATTTTGGTTTAGGATGTAGAAGTGTTTCTAAACTATTTTTACCTAAAAACTACAATTTCGATTTACTATTTAATGCTTTTTATAAATTTAAAGATATTATAAATTATAAAAAATACGAAAATAATTACGACTATAATAAAGCTGTTTATATAATGAGTAATTTCAATATTTTAGAAAACGGATTTGTTATGTTAAAAGAAGATAAAAATTACGCTTCTCCTATTGCAACGCTATTTTATGAGCATTATAATACTTTTGAAAACCTTTCAGAAAAATTAACAAAAGAAAGTGAAGAAATTCAATGTATTGTAAGTAACGAAAACGTTATAAATTTCGTAAAATTCGGTAAAACTCAACACCCAAAATTATGGAATTATGCCGATAATGTAGATACAATTGATTTTTTAATAAAATTATAACCTTTTTTTTATAACATTTATCGTGTAAGTTTATTTTTTTTTATCGAAATTTGTTGAACTAAACTCATATTATATAATAAAATGAAAAAACATAATTTTAGTGCAGGACCGTGTATTTTACCACAAGAAGTTTTAAAAAAAGCTGCTGAAGCAGTTGTGAATTTTAACGGTATAGACTTATCGTTAATTGAAATTTCTCACAGAAGCAAAGAATTTGTTGAAGTGATGGAAAATGCTCGAAATTTAGTAAAAGAATTATTAAACTTACCAGAAGGTTATTCGGTACTTTTTTTACAAGGTGGTGCCAGTTTAGAATTTTTAATGACCGCTTACAATTTAATGAAAGTTGATGGTAAAGCAGGTTATATCGATACAGGTGCTTGGAGCTCAAAAGCTATTAAAGAAGCTAAATTATTTGGAGAAGTAAATGTTTTTGCTTCATCTAAAGATGCAACCTATAATCATATTCCAAAAAACTATACTGTACCAACTGATGTTGATTATGTACATATAACATCAAACAATACTATTTACGGAACTCAATTTAAAGAATTTCCAAAAACAGATAGCTTGTTAGTTTGTGATATGAGTTCTGATATTTTTTCTCGCCAATTAGATTTTTCAAAATTCGATTTAATTTATGCAGGTGCACAAAAAAATATGGGGCCAGCAGGTACTACTCTAGTAGTTGTAAAAGATGAAATTCTAGGTAAAACTGGAAGATCAATTCCTGCAATGTTAGATTATAAAGTACATATAAGTAAAGACAGTATGTTTAACACACCTCCTGTTTTTGCAGTATATGTTTCAATGCTAACTCTACAATGGTTAAAAGATCAAGGTGGAATTTCTGCTATAGAAAAATTAAATGAAGAAAAAGCAGCATTATTATATGCTGAAATTGATAGAAACCCTCTTTTTAATGGTTTTGCAAAAAAAGAAGATCGTTCTTTAATGAATGTTACTTTTACCTTAGCTAATGAAGCACACCAAGAAGCTTTTGATACTCTTTGGAATGCTGCAGGTGTTAGTGGAATTAAAGGACATAGATCTGTAGGTGGTTATAGAGCAAGTATTTATAATGCAATGCCAATAGAAAGTATTCAAGTATTAGTTGATGTAATGCAACAACTTGAAAAACAAGTTTCATAAACTAAAAAAATCTTAATAAAATGAAAGTATTAGCAAACGACGGAATAGCTAAAAGCGGTATCAAAGCATTAGAGTTAAGTGGTTTTGAAGTAGATTTAACAACAGTTGCTCAAGAGCAATTGGTAGACTATATCAATACAAATGAAATTGATGTACTTCTTGTTAGAAGCGCTACACAAGTTAGAAAAGATATTATTGATAATTGCCCTTCTTTAAAAATTATTGGACGTGGTGGTGTTGGTATGGATAATATTGATGTAGAATATGCACGTGAAAAAGGTTTACACGTTATAAATACACCAGCAGCCTCTTCGCATTCAGTTGCAGAGTTAGTTTTTGCACATCTATTTGGAATGGCTCGTTTTTTACACGATTCTAATAGAAATATGCCTTTAGAAGGAGATTCTAAATTTAAAGGACTAAAAAAAGCATACGCAAAAGGTGTTGAATTAAGAGGTAAAACTTTAGGTATTATTGGTTTTGGACGTATTGGACAAGCTACTGCTAAAATTGGTTTAGGCCTTGGTATGAATATAGTAGCTTTTGATCCATTTATGGACAATGTAAATTTAGAAGTCGAGTTTTTTGATGGACAATCAGTATTTTTTGAAATAAATACAATTACCAAAGAAGAAGTTTTACAACAAGCAGATTTTGTATCATTACATGTCCCAGCACAAAAAGAATATGTAATATCTTCTAAAGAATTTGAATTAATGAAAGAGGGAGCATTTATAGTAAATGCTGCTCGTGGTGGTGTTGTTGACGAAGTTGCTTTAGTAAAAGCATTAGAAAGTAATAAAATTGCTGCTGCTGCTTTAGACGTATTTGAAAACGAACCAACTCCAGAAATTCAATTATTAATGAATCATAACCTATCGCTTACACCTCATATTGGTGCTGCAACAGGTGAAGCTCAAGATAGAATTGGAACCGAATTAGCAACTCAAATTATTGAAATATTAAAATAATAATAATTTCTTAATTATTTTTTAAATTAGACTGTCTTAAAAGGCAGTCTTTTTTAGTTTAAAGAAGCTAAAAATTGTATCTTTGATGTAGATTTTAATATAAATTACTTATTAGTTATGGCAATCATTAAACCTTTCAAAGGATTAAGACCTCCTAAAGAAATTGTAGAAGAAATTGCATGTTTACCTTATGACGTAATGAATTCTGAAGAAGCTGCTAAAATGGCAAATGGAAAAGCCGCATCATTATTACGTATTACACATGCCGAAATTGAATTAGAAAAAGGTACTGACTCACATGATAAAAAAGTGTATCTTCATGCTAAATCAAATTTTGAAAATTTTCAAAATAAAAAATATTTAATTCAAGATAACGAAGCTAAATTTTATATTTACGCGCAAACAATGAATGGTAAAACACAATATGGTATTGTAGGAGCTGCTTCTTGCCAAGATTATATTGATGGAGTAATAAAAAAGCACGAATTAACACGACCAGATAAAGAGGAAGATAGAAAAGTACTTTCTCGAATTTTAGAAGCAAATGTAGAACCTGTATTTTTTACCTATAGAGCAGTTCCAGAAATAGATGCAATTGTTGAAAATATTGTAACTAACAATAAAGCTGAATATGATTTTACTGCTGAAGACGGTTTTGGACATCATTTTTGGGTAATTGAAGATGCTGAAACTAATAAAAGAATAGAACAACTTTTTAAAGATAAAGTACCAAATACCTATGTAGCTGACGGACATCATAGAACTGCTGCTGCTGCTGGTATGAGTGAAGAGTTTCGTAAAAAAAATCCTAACCATACTGGAAATGAACCTTACAACTTTTTTATGGCTGTACATTTTCCAGATACACAGTTACAAATAATTGATTACAATCGTGTTGTAAAAGATTTAAACGGATTAAAAACAGATGAATTTTTATCTAAAATTGATAAAAACTTTACAATTAAACAAGTTAGTGAAAAAATTGTTAAACCTGAAAGACTACACGAATTCTCTATGTATTTAGATGGAAAATGGTATGGTTTAGCTGCAAAAGACAACACTTTTAATGATGACAATCCTATTGATAGTTTAGATGTAAGTGTATTATCTAAATATGTTCTAGATCCTGTTTTAGATATAAAAGACTTAAGAACTGATACTAGAATAGATTTTGTTGGTGGTATTAGAGGTTTATCTGAATTAAGTAAGCGTGTGGATAGTGGAGAAATGGCTGTAGCCTTTGCCCTATACCCTGTTAGTATGAATCAATTAATGAATATAGCTGACACAAATAATATTATGCCTCCAAAAGTAACTTGGTTTGAACCAAAGTTAAGATCTGGTTTAGTAATTAATAAAATTAATGAATAAGTAAGTGAGCATTTCAAAAAATATAGAATTATTAAATAATTCGCTTCCAAAAAATGTAAAATTAGTTGCAGTTTCAAAAACAAAACCCGTTTCTGATATATTAGAAGCCTACAATGCAGGTCAACGCATTTTTGGCGAAAATAAAATTCAAGAAATGGTTGAAAAACATGAAGTATTGCCAAAAGATATTGAATGGCATATGATTGGACATCTACAACGCAATAAAGTGAAGTATATGGCTAGTTTTGTAACATTAATTCATGGTGTAGATAGTTTTAAAACACTAAAAGAAATTAACAAACAAGCCATTAAAAATGATCGTGTTTTAAATTGTTTGTTGCAATTAAAAATAGCAAAAGAAGATACTAAATTCGGACTTTCATTTAATAAAGTTGAAGATATAATAACTTCAGAAGATTTTAAACAGCTTTCTAATGTTAATATTAAAGGTATTATGGGAATGGCTAGTTTTACTGATGATGAAACGATTATAAGAAAAGAATTTAAAACTTTAACTGATTATTTTAACGCCTTAAAAAAACACAGTTCAATAAATTTTAATCCAACAATAATTTCAATGGGAATGAGTGGAGATTATAAAATAGCCATAGAAGAAGGTAGTACTATGGTTAGAGTTGGAAGTGCTATTTTTGGGACAAGAAACTATAAATAATTTGTACGCAATAGTAGACATAGAAACAACTGGTGGTAAATTTGATGAAGAAGGAATTACTGAAATTGCAATTTATAAATTTGACGGAGAACAAATAGTAGATCAATTTATTAGTTTAGTTAATCCCGAAAAAGACATACAACCTTTTGTAGTAAATTTAACAGGAATTAATAATGGCATGTTAAAAAATGCCCCAAAATTTCACGAAGTAGCAAAACGTATTGTTGAAATTACTACAGATTGCGTTTTAGTTGCTCATAATGCCAATTTTGACAATAGAATTTTAACAACAGAATTTAGACGTTTAGGTTTTAATTTTAAAAGAGAAACACTATGTACAGTAGAATTAAGTCAAAAATTAATACCCGAACAAAATTCTTATAAATTAGGAAAATTATGTAGCGCTCTTGGAATACCAATTTCTAGCAGACATAGAGCTGATGGTGATGCTATAGCTACAGTACAATTGTTTAAATTGCTACTTAATAAAGATACTGAAAAACAAATTATAAAAAAAGCGATTAAAACCGATAATTCTAGAAAATTAGCACCTAAATTGTTAAACATTTTAGATGAATTACCTGCTAAAGCTGGATTGTTTTATGTTTTTAATATAGATAGAACAATTATATATATTGGTAAAGGAAAAAATATTAAAAAAACAGTAAATCAGTTATTTTTAAGAACATCAAAAAAAGCTAAAATCTTACAAAATGCTGTTGTTTCCGTTACTTTTGAAGTAACAGGAAGTGAACTTATTGCACAATTAAAGCATATAGAAAAACTTAAAATTCATACCCCTAAATTTAATTTTAAACAAAAACCTAATTTTAATAAAATTGAATTTAGCAACCCTAATTTAATAATTGTAGATAAAGGTAGAACTGTTGGAGAAAAATCAGTTTTATTAATTGAAAATAATGAATTTAAAGGCTTCTGTTATACAGATTTAGCACAACAAATTACAAATATTCAAATTTTACAAAATCTTATTTCACCTATGGAAAACTCTATTCACAATAGAGCTACAATAAAAAAATACCTTCAAAGAAATAGTGTTGAAAAACTTATTAGATTTTAATTAAAATAATTACTATATTTTAGTAAAAATTAAGGATTTTTTAAAAGTGAAAAAACAAAAAGATATTAAGGATTGGAAATACAAACTTCATGAAATTATTTATGAAGCAGACACACCTAACGGCAAATTATTTGATATAATTTTAATTCTTACTATTATAGCTAGTATACTATTGGTTATGCTAGAAAGTGTAGAAAGTTTTGATAAAAATTATCATGATTTTCTAAATATATCTGAATGGATTATAACCGTTTTATTTACAATAGAATACATAGCTCGCATAATTTCTATTAAAAAACCACAAAAATATATATTTAGTTTCTACGGTATTATAGATTTATTAGCAACCATACCAAAATACCTTTCATTAATATTTGTAGGTACGCATGCACTTGTGGCACTTAGAGCACTTCGCCTTTTAAGAATTTTCAGAATTTTAAAACTTACACGTTATTTAGGAGCTTCTAAAACATTAGCCAGTGCCTTAAAAGCTAGCAGAATAAAAATTGCCGTATTTTTATTTGTAGTAATTCTACTAACTGTTGTTTTAGGTACAGTAATGTATTTAGTCGAAGGCCCTGTAAATGGCTTTACTAGCATACCTTATAGTATGTATTGGGCAATTGTTACCTTAACTACGGTTGGTTATGGAGACATTTCTCCACATACACCAACTGGTCAATTTATTGCAAGTATTGTAATGATTTTAGGTTATGGAATTATTGCAATACCAACAGGAATTGTAACGGCAGAAATGGCTAAACCAGACACAAATATACAATTAAACACCCTACATTGTAAACATTGTGGTGAAGACAAGCATTTAGATAATTCTGAATATTGTAATAAATGTGGAAAAAAACTGTAAAATGAATTATTTAATTACCGTAGTTGGTGCTACTGCAATAGGAAAAACTGCTTTAAGTATAAAACTTGCACAACATTTTAATACCGAAATAATTTCTAGTGATTCGCGTCAGTTTTACAAAGAAATGAATATTGGTACCGCTGTTCCTTCACCTGAAGAATTAAACGCTGCAAAACATCATTTTATTCAAAACAGATCCATTTTTGATAATTACAGCGTAGGACAATTTGAAAAAGATGCTTTGCAAAAATTAGATTATCTTTTTTTAAAAAATAAGTATTTAATTATGGTTGGCGGTAGTGGTTTATACACCAATGCTGTAATTAATGGTTTAGATTATTTTCCTGAAGTTGCTCCAGAAGTTAGAACTCAGTTAAATCTTCAACTTCAAAATAAGGGTATTTTAGAACTTCAAGAACAACTGAAAGTATTGGACCCTGAGTCTTTTTCAACCTTAGAAATTGAAAATCCACATCGCTTAATTAGAGCCTTAGAAATTTGTATTGGTACAGGTAAAAAATATTCTGAATTTAAAAATAAACCTAAAACGCCACGAAACTTTACACCAATAAAAATAGGACTCTTTGCCGATAGAGCCATTATGTACAACCGCATAAACCAACGTGTTGATATTATGATGGAAAACGGTTTATTAGATGAAGTAAAAAAATTACATACTTATAAAAACTTAAACGCCCTACAAACTGTAGGTTATAAAGAATTATTTGAATATTTAGATGGTAAATACTCTTTAGAATTTGCCATAGAAGAAATTAAAAAAAACACTAGAAGATTTGCTAAAAGACAAGTCACTTGGAACAAAAAAGATGCTTCTATTAATTGGTTCGATTTTAAAACCGAAACTTCAGAAATAATTACAAAAATTGAATCGCTAATTGTTTAAATTACGCTAAAAATCTAACTAGTAAATTTTCACTACAGTTTTTAAATTATACAATTATAAACAATAAAAAAACCTAACAATTTTTTTATAACTGTTAGGTTTGTAAAAGTTCTATAAACTTAGTAATTACATATTATTTACTCTTCTCCATAACGTCTTTCATAGGAAGTATTGTTATATAAAACACCTCCTAATTCTTTAAATTTGTTTTCTAATTCTGGTAGTTCTTTTGTAAATAACTCATTTAACTTAGGAGCTTCAACATCGTAAGATTTTTTAGCTAAATTATATTGTTCTTTTTGTGCCCCAGTAATATCTACTTGTGCAGAAGAAGTTGTATACAATGCAAATCTATTACGTGAAGCTACTGAATTTTTAGCACCAAATCCACCAATAATAACCTTTGCAACAGCATCTACTTCTTTTTGTTTCGCATCAATTTCGTTTACTAAAACATGTGCTTCTACTGGCATATTTATAAGATTATCCTTAATACTTTTAAGTCTTTCATTTATATTCATAATTTTTCCTCTTGCAGAAGTAACAAGTGTGTTTAAATCTGAAACATCTTTTAAGAAGTTAAAATTAGCCTTATAATTTGGTGTTCCCATTGCATTTGGCAATGAAATAACTTTAAATTCTTTTGGTGCTACAAGTCTGGTAACTTTTCCATTATCATTTTTATCCAATCCAACTTTGTAAGTTCCTGGCGGTACTTTTGGGCCACGTCTTGTTAAATATTCTAAATTCCAAGAAATACTATTGTACCCTTTTCTTAAAGGAGCATTTAACTTTTTCATAATATCTCCTTCAGTATTATACACCGTAAATATTAGATTAGGAGCAACTTCATTTTTCTCTGCTAACAATTCTTCTTCTGAAGGATAAAAATATGAAGATGTTTTTTCTGATGATTTTTGTTTTTTAATTCTTTTTTGTTTTAAAGATTCAAAACCATCTTTTACAAAATATTCAAATTTAACAGCTGGATTTGGATTAGCAACACTAAAATTAACATCTCCTTGATAATTTAAATTACTTGAAGGAAAATATAATAATGTTTCATCTATATCAAAAATATGTGCTTCTTTTTCTTCAACTGAAGGAGCTAATTCTCTTAATGCAGCATAATTATCTAACACATAAAAGCCTCTACCAAAAGTAGCAACTACCAAATCATTTTCTCTTTTTTGAATTGTTATATCTTTAACTTGAATGGTTGGAATTCCATTTTTTATTTGCACCCATTTTTCACCACCATCAATTGTAGTCCATACACCCCACTCTGTTCCAATAAATAAAATATTAGGATTTTCATGGTCTTCTTGAATACAATAAACTGTACCAGAAGGCAAATTTGAAGCTATTGACTTCCAAGTTTTACCATTATCTGTGCTTTTAATTAAATATGGTGTAAAATCACTACTATTTTTTCTACCATCAAAACAAGCATACACAGTTCCTAAGGTGTGTTGTGACGGTAAAATATAATTTACAAAAGTCATATCCGGAACTCCCGTAAATGTATCATAACGCAACCAATTTTCACCATCATTTTCTGAAGTCCAAATCAATCCATCATCTGTTCCAACATATAACATTCCTTGTTTTAAAGGAGATTCTGCAAGTGCAAAAATATTACCAAATTTAGAAGTAGACATATTTTTTGCAACTGCTTCTGGCGGCCACATTTCACCCATCATTGGTAGCGAATTTTGATCAATACCACGTGTCATATCTCCACTTACTTTTTCCCAAGTTCCACCCATATCTGTACTTTTTAATACATAATTACCACCAACATAAAGGGTTTTATTATCAAATTTACTTATAAAATAAGGTGTATTCCAATTCCAATTATATTCTTCATCTGCAATTGGTTGTGGTTTAATTGATATGCTATTACCTGTAGTTCTATCGTATCGTCTTAATCCGCAATATTGAGATTCACAATAATGAATATCAGGGTTTTCTGGATCTGGAATAGATAAATAACCATCTCCACCAATTGTATAAGTCCAGTCGCTATTAACAATATTTCTTCTATGCGTTTGAGAAGGCCCAAACCAAGAACCGTTATCTTGAGCACCACCATACACATTATAAAACGGATATTCATTATCCGTACGTACATGGTAATATTGAGTTACGGGTAAATTACTTTTAAATTGCCACGTTTTTGCCTTATCATAACTTTCATAAATACCGCCATCACAACCCATTAAATAATGATTGGTATCATCTGGATTTATCCATAGCGCATGATTATCTACGTGTTTATTTCTTCCTTCAATATTCACCCAGGTTTTTCCTCCATCATCAGAATATCCAGCGCGTGTATCCATCAAAATTATTACATCTGGATCAATTGGATCAGCATATAATTCGTTATAATACTGAGGACTTCCAGAAACCTTATCGCTTTGTTTTTCCCAACTTTCTCCCCTATCATTAGAACGATATGTTCCTCCTTTATTACCCGGAAGTTCAATTACAGCATATATAATATCTGGATTTGAAGAAATAGCCAAACCAATTCTACCAACATCACCCGAAGGCAATCCTTTTTTTAATTTTCGCCAAGTTGCACCCGCATCTTCAGATTTATAAATAGCTGATTCTGGCCCTCCATCAATTTTAGAATATACCCTACGTTCTCTTTGATGTGAAGCAGCATACAAAACATCAGGATTTCTAGGATCCATTTCCATATCAGAAACACCGGTATATTCACCTATTTCTAATATTCTATCCCAGGTTTTTCCACCATCAATAGTTTTATACAAACCACGTTCACCTCCTGGCCCCCAAGCTTGACCTTGAGCTGCAACATAAACCACATTACTATTTCTTGGGTCAATCATAATTTTACCGATTTGAGAACTTGTTTTAAGCCCCATATTTGTAAATGATTTACCACCATCTGTGGTTTTATAAACACCATCTCCATACGCTAAATTACGTTGTGTATTATTTTCTCCAGTACCAACCCAAACAACATTTGAATTATTTGGATCCATTGCTAAACAACCAATTGAAAAAACAGCTTCATTATCAAAAATTGGTTTAAATGTAGTTCCGTGGTTGATCGTTTTCCATAAACCTCCTGAAGCAACTCCCACATAATATTCTGAAGGATTTTTTGGGTTTACAGCAAAATCTGATATTCTACCAGAATATGCTGCAGGACCAATACTTCTAAAACTAAACATATTTAATGTGCTATTATTTAATTTAAATTTATTAGTAGTATTAGAACTTTTCTTTTTTCTATTTTGAGCATTAGACTCTTGTATAGAAACAATAAAAAATAGAAGTAGAATACATGAAATTATCCAACTTTTGTTTTTAAAATTATACATAAAGTGTTGTTTAAGTTAATTGAATAGAATATTGCACTAATTTAAGTGTTTTTTTAAAAAATAATTAAAACTGAATAACTTTATTCAGTATAATTTTTAAAAAATAAAATTGAATGTATCTTTACCTATATTTAAAACAATTTTAAACTTATGAAAACCAACTTAGTATCAGTAAAATGGTTACATGAAAACTTAAATAATCCTGATTTAATTATTTTAGATGCTAGTCAAAAAAATAATATTTCTGGAATAAAATCTAAATTTGAAGATTTACGAATTACAAATGCACGTTTTTTTGATATAAAAAATTCTTTTAGCGATAAAAATGCGCCGTTTCCTAATACACTACCAAATACACAACAATTTAAACAAGAATGTCGTAAATTAGGTATTAATAAAACTAGTAAAATTGTGGTTTATGACAATTTAGGTATTTATACAAGCCCAAGAGTTTGGTGGCTATTTAAAACTATGGGACATAATAATATTGCTGTTTTAAATGGCGGTTTACCCGCTTGGGATAAAGAGGGTTTTGAATTAGAATCCTTTAAAAAAGACACCTATAGTTTAGGTAATTTTGAAGCTGTTTTACATCCGGAATTGGTGAAGGATATAAATGAAATTAAAACAAATTTATCAACTAAACAAGCAATAGTTTTAGATGCTAGATCTGAAGGTAGATTTAATGGTACTGCTCCAGACCCAAGACCTAATTTAAAAAGTGGTCATATCCCAAATTCTATAAATTTACCTTATAGTACTGTTCTTAAAGATGGTAAATTTAAATCTGAAACTGCTCTTAAATCCATGTTCAACAATTTAAAAGTTGATGACAATCCTTTAATTTTTTCTTGTGGTTCTGGAATTACAGCTTGTATAATTATGTTAGCTAGTGAGCTTGTTTTAAAAAATAAAAAGGCTATTTATGATGGTTCTTGGACTGAATGGGCTTCAACAAAAAATGCTCCAATAGATATTTTAAATTAAAACTTTTACCGTTGACAAAAAAGGAACTTAAAGAATTTTTAGACATAAAGGTAGTTGAATACAACAATCCAAAATTTATTGAAAGTGATCCTATTCAAATACCACATAAATTTACATTAAAAGAAGATATAGAAATTGCAGGATTTTTAACAGCAACTATTGCTTGGGGAAATAGAAAAATGATTATTAAAAATGCTGAAAAAATGATGGAATTATTAGGGAATTCTCCCTATGATTTTATTTTGAATTACAAACAGCATCATCTAGATAGCTTTGATGGCTTTGTACATAGAACTTTTAACAGTTTAGATGCTGTTTATTTTGTTAAAGCATTACAACATATTTATAAAAACCACAATGGTTTAGAAAGTGTGTTTTCTAAACATTCAACAAAAACAACTACACAGCCAGCAATACATAAATTAAAAGAATTATTTTTTGAAATTCCACATTTAGAACGCACTAAAAAACATATATCAGATCCTTTAAAAGGTTCTGCTGCAAAACGAATTAATATGTTTTTAAGATGGATGGTTAGAAATGATGCTGCAGGAGTTGATTTTGGAATTTGGAACACCATTTCTCCAAGTATTTTATCCTGTCCTTTAGATGTACATTCTGGAAATGTTGCACGTAAATTAAGTCTTTTAAAAAGAAAACAAAACGATGCAAAAGCATTGGCAGAATTAGATACTTCATTAAGAAAAATGGATAAAAACGACCCCGTTAAATACGATTTTGCACTGTTTGGACTAGGTGTTTTTGAAAAATTTTAATTATTCTAATTTTATTCCTTGTGATGTAAAAGATAAACCTTGTTGTCCAAAAGTTGAAATCATAATACTTTCAAAATGAGGATCATTAGTTCGTTTTTCCTTTTTCCAATTAAAAACAAAATTGGCTCCAGTTCCACCATGTTGGTCAACTTCATCAATAATAATTTCAACTGTTTCTAAAGGTGCTATATAAATGGTATTATTAAAATAGGTTCTAATTAACTTTCCTTTAGTATCGTAATAATTAGCTTTTTCAATATAAATTGTATCTTTTAAATTAATATTTTTCATACTAACAGTTACAGTTAAATTATGGGTTCTATCTTCAGAACTACTATATATTTGAGAGTAAACAGACAAATATGTTTGTCCGGAAATAAGAGTATCTTTAGCACTTAATTTAACTGTTCTTTTATTCCAATTATTAGCTTGTATTGAACTAAATTCACTCTTTTCTTCACAAGAAGAAATTAAGAAAGCAACACCTAAAAAAAATACTATTTTTTTAAAATTATTCAAATTAAATATTTGAAACATCATACATTATTAAATTTATTTTAAATATATTATTTATTTTTAAAACTAGGAAGGTTTTGTATCTAAAATTTTAATCTAATTTAGGTAAAATAAAACTATCTAAAACACTCGAAAGCTTCATTGTAGCTTCTACTTCTTCTGAAGTTCTTGGTGCTTTTTCCGAAAGATTTACAGGTCCATTTTTAGTGATTAAAATATCATCTTCAATACGTATACCAATACCCCACCATTTTTCATCACAATCACTACCATTCGGAATATAAATTCCAGGTTCCATAGTTACAACCATATTTTCTTCAAATCTATTGTAATTACCAGGATCGTGTACATCTAAACCAATATGATGCATAGATCCGTGAGGAAAATAGGTGTGGTAAATTTTTTCAGAATTTATAATTCCCAATTCAGCTAAACCTTTATTTATTATTTTTTTGACTATATCATGAGGTTTACTCATTTTTGTTCCAACGGTGTAGGCTTTAATTCCTGCTTCTTGGGCTTTAAATACAAGATCATAAATTAATTTTTGTTCTGGAGAGAACTTACCATTAGCAGGTATTGTTCTAGTCACATCTGCAGTATATCCGTGGTATTCTGCACCTAAATCCATTAAAATTAAATTGTTATCGCCTATCAACGTTTTTGTATTATCTATATAATGTAAAATACAACCATTATTTCCTGCCCCAACAATTGAAGGATATCCTTCGTATTCTGCGCCATATTTTTTATACACAAATTCATGAACACCTTGGGCTTCAGCTTCAGACATATTTGGGTGCATTGCTTTCATTATTTCAATTTGCCCAATTGCTGAAATTTCTATAGCTTTTTTTAGCAATACCAATTCTTCTTCTGTTTTAATTTCACGTAAAGAAGTCATTGTTTTTTTTAAAAATTGTGTATCTAAATTATTTTTAATTTCATTACGGATTTTATCATTACTTACATCATTTAAATAAATTAAATTATATGAAACTTTTTCTTTAAATGTTTTAATTAAATCATATAAATCAGCATTGCTATTTGTATCCCTAACATCGTTTTTAAATTCCTCAAAAAATATTTTATCAAATTTTGAAAAATCTATGGCAGCGCTTTTAAAATCGCTACCATTATATGCAACTTTAAACCCTAATTGATCTTGAGCTCCTATAATTCCCAAACGTTTTCCAGTCCACATTTCTGCATTTTCATTTCGTTCTTGAACAAATAACACTTCATTAAACAATTTACCATCAACCGCTTGATTTTCTTTAAAAATTAAAACCATAGCATGTGGCTCTTTATAGCCGGTTAAATAATAAAAATTAGGATGCTGGTGGTATACATAATCTACATCATTTGCTCTGTTTCTAACTGGGTTTGCAAAAAAAACAGCAACACTATTAGCTGGCATTTTAGCACGTAAAGCTTCCCTTCTATCTTTATGAAAATCTTTTGTTAAATAATCTTCAGGTAAAAATGGATTTTGTGCATAGCTTCCAAAAAAAATTAAGAAACAACTAATGAATGTTAGTTTTTTTAATATCATAAACCTTAAATTCTATAAATTAATAATATTCAAATATAAAAAAAGAAAAATTGAGAACAACTTTTATAATGTTAGTTCGCTACTTATAATATTTAATCACTTATACAATGGTAAAATGTTAATTTAATACCAATGGTTTTTATGAATATTTAGTATTTTAGCAACATTAAAAAATCAAAGAAATGAAAAACACAGCTTTAACTCATATACACGAAAAATTAGGTGCTAAAATGGTGCCTTTTGCAGGTTTTAATATGCCTGTACAATATGAAGGAATTAATATTGAACATGAAACTGTTAGAAACGCTGTTGGTGTTTTTGATGTTTCTCATATGGGTGAATTTTTTCTAAAAGGAAAAAATGCATTAGCTTTAATTCAAAAAGTAACTTCTAACGATGCTTCTAAACTTGTAGATGGAAAAATTCAATACAGCTGTTTGCCTAATAATGATGGTGGAATTGTAGATGATTTATTAGTTTACAGAATTTCTGAAGAAAAATATATGCTTGTTGTAAATGCTTCTAATATTGAAAAAGATTGGAATTGGATTTCTCAACATAACGATTTAGGTGTTGAAATGATTAATGCTTCTGACGAGTATTCATTATTAGCTGTACAAGGACCTAAAACACCTGAAGCTTTACAATCACTTACAGATATTGAGCTTTCTTCTATGGAATATTACAGTTTTAAAATTGGTGAATTTGCCGGTTTAAAAGATGTTATTGTTTCTGCAACAGGGTATACAGGTTCTGGAGGATTTGAAATTTATATAAAAAATAAAGATGCCGAAGCTGTTTGGAATGCTGTGTTTAAAGCAGGTGCTGCTGTTGGAATAAAACCAATTGGATTAGCTGCTCGTGATACCTTACGTTTAGAAATGGGATTCTGTTTATACGGAAACGATATTAACGACACTACTTCTCCTATTGAAGCTGGCTTAGGATGGATTACAAAATTCACAAAAGATTTTATTAATTCTGAAGCACTTAAAAAGCAAAAAGAAGAAGGTGTAACAAAAAAATTAATTGCTTTTGAAATTACAGGAAAAGGAATTCCTCGTCACGGTTACGAAATAGTTGATGAAAATGGAACTGTAATTGGTGAAGTAACTTCTGGTACTATGAGTCCTTCACTTAAAAAAGGTATTGGTATGGGCTATGTAACTAATGAATATGCTAAAAGAGATACCGAAATTTTTATTCAAGTTCGTAAAAAGGCAATTCCTGCAAAAATTGTAAGACTGCCATTTTACAAAGCATAAACTATTTTTTAAAATATCATTATAATTTTAACTCCAATCAGTATATAGCTATTTGATTGGAGTTAAAATTCTGGTTTTAAGCTTAAAATCAGATGATTACTATTTAAAATTATTTTTTTAAATTAATTTTATGGATTTAAAAATTAAGCAACGTATCTCCTTAAGTACATATTTCTTTTTAACAGGTTTATGCTTTGCGACTTGGGCATCTAGAATACCTACTATTAAAACCTTTTTTAACTTTAATGAAGCCGAACTTGGAACCATATTATTAGCAATGCCAATAAGTTCTATGATTGGACTTCCAATTTCTGGATGGATTATTTCAAAATTTAACAGTAGAAAACCAATTATAATTTCATTTTTATTCTTCTCTTTTTCTTTAATTTTAATTGGTTATGCAACAACACCTCTTGTTTTAATTGGTGCTATTTGCCTTTTTTCTTTTGCAATGAGAATTTTAAATATTGCAATAAATACACAATCTATAACGCTTCAAAAACAATTTAAAAAGAAAATTGTAAGCTCTTTTCACGGACTTTGGAGTACCGGTGGGTTAATTGGTGTTGGATTTTCTACGCTTATGGTAAAAATGAATATTTCTATTTCAAATCATTTATTAAGCATCTCACTATTCTCCTTAATAAGCGCTTTAATTGCATTTTTATACCTAATTAAAGGAGATAAATCTATCTCAGGAAATAAATTAATTTTAGGAAAACCAGACACTTTTATTTTATATTTAGGTTTATTAGTCTTTTTTGCAGCATTATGTGAAGGAGGTATGTTCGATTGGAGCGGTGTTTATTTTAAAGAAGTTATAAACGAAGAAATTTTTACTTATGGATACCTTTCATTTATGACATGTATGGCTTTATCTCGATTTTTTTCAGATAAATTAATGGATACCATTGGTATGCAAAAAACGTATGTTTTAAGTGCAATTTTAATTGCTTTAGGTATTTCTACTGCAGTATTTTTTCCTTCGTTTTGGCCAGCTCTTTTTGGTTTTTGCTTGGTAGGTATTGGTACAGCTCCAATATTTCCAATGACACTTATTTTAGCTGGAACATCTAAAAAATACTCTCCAGGAATGGCAATATCTATTATTAGTACTTATGCCATTGTTGGTATGCTTATTGGACCACCGCTAATAGGTTATTTAGCACATGCCTTTGGATTAAAACAAGCTTTTTTTGTTTTTATTTTTGCCGGACTCTCTTTTATTCCAATTTCAAAATTATTATTTATTTACAAACGTAAAACAAGTTAAGAAGATTATAAATTAAAATATTCAGGAATTTTACCTTTTACGCCACGATAAAATTCATAAATAAAATTCATGTCTTTTTCTTTATCATCTGTTAAATAATATGGTTCAGATATTTTAACTTGCTTATTTTCAAAATCAAAAGTCATCATAACAATTGGTACATTGGCACCTTTTGCAATATGATAAAAACCTGTTTTCCAAACATCTACACGTTTTCTAGTTCCTTCAGGAGATAGTGCAAATATAAATTGTTCTCTCTCTTTAAAAATAGTGATAATAGCCTCTACTTTATTAGTACTTTTAGTTCTATCAATAGGAATTCCTCCTAACTTTCTAAAAATAAATCCAAAAGGTGGTTTAAATAAAGAAGCTTTACCAATAAAATTAACAGGTAAATTTTGAGTCAATTTCATAGCTAAACCAAGCATAAAATCTTTCCAATGCGTATGTGGAGCACCAATAATTATATATTTTTTAATATTTATTGGAAAAAGCCCCACTGTTTTCCACCCCAATAATTTGTGAAAAATAAATTTTGAAATTGTTTTCATGTTCATGTTAATAACTCAGCTTTATATTCTAATTCACAAGTTACCGTCACAAATATAAAAATCTTACATTTATAAACTAATTTTTATTACAATGAATGCACTTTTAATCTATAGTTTAATAGCAGTTTTGTTTTTTATAATTGGTTATGTTATTAGCAACTTAATTATAAAAAATAAATATCAAAAAATAACTTCAGCATTAGAAATAAAACATCAACTTTTACTTGAAGATAAAGAAACTAATAATAAATTAATCAGTCAATTAAACACTGACAAGCTATTATTATCTAATGAAAAACATGAAATTGATTTACAGCTAACACAAAAGGTTTCTGAACTAAAAAATGTAACAGAAAAATTACAAGACAACAAGTTAGAAATTGAAAAATTACAAGAGAAATTCACCAAAGATTTTGAATTGTTAGCCAATAAAATATTAGAAGAAAAATCATCTAAATTTACCGAGCAAAATAAGGAGAATATCAAAAATATTTTAAATCCTTTACAAGAAAAAATTCAAGATTTTGAAAAAAAAGTAGAAAATACACATAAAGAAAGCATTGATTACCATGCCGCTTTACGTCAGCAAATTGTTGGTTTAAAAGATCTAAATCTACAAATGAGTAAAGAAACATTAAACTTAACTAAAGCCTTAAAAGGCGATAGTAAAACACAAGGAAATTGGGGTGAATTGGTATTAGAGCGCGTTTTAGAAAAATCTGGTTTAGAAAAAGATAGTGAATATTTTGTACAACAAAGTTTTACAAACAACGAAGGAAAACGAATTTTACCTGATGTTGTTATTCATTTACCCGATAATAAAAAAATGATTATTGATTCTAAAGTCTCTTTAACAGCTTATGAACAATATATTAACTCAGAAGATGAAACAGAAAAAGAACAAACAATAAAAGAGCATGTAAACTCTTTAAAACGACATATTGAGCAGCTTAGCGAAAAAAATTACCAAGATATTTATCAAATTGAATCTCCAGATTTTGTCTTGCTATTTATACCAATTGAACCAGCTTTTGCTGTTGCTCTAAACTACGATAACCAATTGTATAACAAAGCTTTTGAAAAAAATATAGTTATAGTCACTCCTACTACCCTTTTAGCAACATTACGCACAATTGATAGTATGTGGAATAACGAAAAGCAACAAAAAAATGCCATAGAAATTGCAATTCAAGCAGGAAGATTATACGATCAATTTGTAAATTTAACTAATGATTTAATTAAGGTTGGCAATCAATTAAAAACAGTTCAAGGCTCTTATGATTCTTCCATGAAAAAATTAACTGGAACAGGAAATCTTATTAGAAAAGTTGAACGTATTAAAAAATTAGGTGCAAAAGGCTCTAAACAATTTAATGATAAATTACTTGAAAGAGCTTTAGAAGATGAGGATTAGTTCGTGTGAATTTACGAAATACATCAACCTTAACTTGTTTCTGGTTCTCATAATGATAAGTTCTCTGCTTAATGAGATGCTGAAATAAATTCAACATGACGAAATAAAGATTGTTAAAAAAACACTCCTAATTTAATAAGTATCTGCATCTAAATAATCTGGAATACCATCGCCATCAGTATCATCGTTGGTTGGGTCTCCATCTCCATTTGCATCTTCATCTATTGTTAGAACTCCATCACCATCATCATCATCATCGTAATAATTTGGAATTCCATCTTCATCAGTATCATCATTATTAAAATTATTATCCCCATTTAAATCTTCAAATTTTGAATCTACACCATCATAATCGTGATCAATTAAGTTTACATCTTTTAAAGCTATTTCAAAAATTAATGGTGAATTTTCTTCAATAATACCAGAACTAACATTTCCATAGGCTAAACCTGAAGGGATAAATAAAATTCCTTCTCCATAATCTTCATAATCAAAAGATTCATCTTCATATTGAACAACAGTTCCTCCTTTAAAATTTGTAAAACCATATTGCCACCCAGGAATTAAACTGCTCAAAATTGCTGCACTAGAACCTATATTCCAAGAAAACGTAGTTTTTGAATCAAACACAGTACTATCTAATAACATACCCGTATAAGTTGCATAAATAGAATCTACACCTGAAGGAGAAATTGTAGAACCTTCATTTTTAACTAGATAATATAATTTATAATCAACTTCATTATATTCAATTTCTTGAACTCCTAACCTAGGATCTACCATTAAAGAACTTTCTCCATTTGTAATGGTATCCAATGCCCCATCTTCATTTAAATAATGAGTTTTTAAATATTCAATTAAAGTATTATCATCTATAATTGATTGTGAAGCTGCGTCATAATCATCTGAATCATCATCATCTTTTTTACAAGAAAAAATTGCTAAACAAATTGCGAATAAGACTAATAAATTTTTAATTTTCATGTGTTTCTATTTATTATTTTTAAATGGTCACATGCAGTTCGCAAATAATCATTCTCTTAGATGATTAAATTTTGAACATACTCGTTTCATTTACTTTTATTTTAAGGTGCGCAAGATACTATTTTCATACCTTTGTTAAAAGAGAAAAACTAAAATTTAACTTTATTATTGTATTTAAATGCGAATTGACAAATATTTATGGTGTATTAGGTTATATAAAACTAGAAGTATAGCCACTGAAGCTTGTAAAAAAGGACATGTAAAAGTAAATGATACAAGTGTAAAAGCTTCAAAATTAATTTTTAATGGCGAAAAGATTACTGTTAGAAAAAATCAAATAAATTATAAAATTGAAGTTTTAGACATCCCACCTAATAGAGTTAGTGCAAAACTGGTTGATTTATATAGAAAAGACACTACTCCTGCTGAAGAATTTGAAAAATTTGAACTTTTAAAATATTCTAAAGATTATTATAGAAAAAAAGGAACAGGAAGACCTACAAAAAAAGACAGAAGAGATATAGATGATCTACAGAACGATTAAAAGATTGATAGATTGATAGATTGATAGATTGATAGATTGATAATATTTCAGTTATACTTCTATTTAAGATTATAATTATAGAAAATTGCTATAATTCAATAAAACAAAGACAAGGAAACGAATTGTTTTTTATCTTTGAAAAAAAATAACACAATGGAAAGTTCAATTATTTTAACAAACGAGCAAATTAACAACAAAACACGTCGTATTTCTTATCAAATTTATGAAACCAATTGTAATGAAAAAGAAATTATAATTGCTGGAATTAATGGAAACGGTTATATTTTTGCTCAAAATATTGCAAATATTCTTAATAGTATTTCTGACTTGAATGTTATTTTGTGTGAAGTTAGCATAGACAAAAAAAATCCTAGAACTGAAATTTCAACAAGTATAGAAGCAAAAAATTATAAAAATAAATCGTTGGTTTTAGTAGATGATGTTTTAAATTCTGGAACTACTTTAATTTATGGAATTAAACATTTTTTAGAAGTACCTCTTAAACGTTTTAAAACAGCCGTTTTAATAAACCGAAATCATAAAAAGTATCCTGTAAAAGCAGATTTTAAAGGAATTTCTTTATCAACATCTATGCAAGAACATATAAATGTAATATTTGATACCAAAAATGCTTATGCTGTTTTAGAGTAATGTTGCAATTTCTTGGGCAATAGTTTCAATAGATTTATCATTAACAGAAACAATTGTATCAGCTTCATTATAAAATAAAGAACGCTCAAAAAAATGTTTTCCTATATATTCTTTTAAATTTTCTTTACCAATGGTTGCTACTAAAGGTCTTTGAGACGTTTCTCCTTTTAATCTATTAAAAATAGTATTAATAGATGCATTTAAATAAAACGACTTAGATTTTTCTTTTATTAATTTCATATTATTACCATAACATGGTGTACCACCACCCAAAGAAATGATATAATTTTCTTTTAAATCTAATAATTGTTGTAAATATTCACTTTCTTTTTTTCTAAAATAAATTTCACCTTTTGTTTCAAAAATTGTTGAAATTGAAATTTTTTCACAAGTTTCTATATATGCATCTAAATCTATAAACTTAGTTTTTAAGGTTATAGCTAGTTTTTTTCCAACTGCTGATTTTCCCGATGCCATATAACCTAATAATACAATTTTCATAAAATAGTTTGTAAAAAAATAAGAATACAAATATCGATTAAAAAAGTTTAAAAAAAAACTTGTTTTTTAAACATAAGGGAGTATATTTGCACTCGCAATTGCAAAAGGAAAGACCTGGTAGCTCAGTTGGTAGAGCACCTCCCTTTTAAGGAGGTGGTCCTGGGTTCGAGCCCCAGCCAGGTCACAAAAAGTTAAGTTTTTACTTAACTTTTTTTTTACAACAAACTTACGCGCGTATGGCGGAATTGGTAGACGCGCCAGCTTGAGGGGCTGGTGTTCGCATAGAACGTGCTGGTTCGACTCCAGTTACGCGCACAACTAAAACTACTTCCCTCTTTGGCTTCCTATAATTTAGTAACATTTCACATTTTATTCATTACCAATTAATTTAATTTATACATTAATACAATTAAATAGTAAAAAAATGTAGTAAAAATCTTATATTTGATTTATTAAGTTTACAAAAAAATAAATTTTTTAATACTAATAGATAAAAATTGAATTATTTCAACATATTTCATTTCTAAGTAAAACCTCAATGCCAAAAAAATATTTTTTTATAATATTTATTTTTATTGTTATATCATTTGCTTTTAATTATTCTACCCAAGATATAATTAATAAAGTAGATAATAAAACAATACAAAATAAACTAAATCTAAAATTAGATAGTGCATTAAATATAATTCATAAAAACAACTACAAAGCACAAACATTAGCTAATTTTTGTTTATATGAATCACAAAAAATAAAAAATAAATTTTTAGAAATGCGTTCCCAATATGTATTAGGAAAAGCATTTTTTAGTATTGACAGTATAAATGACTCCCAAAAACATTTTAATAAAGCGTTAATTTTATCAGAAGAAATTGAAGATTATTGGTATAAAGGCGAAATTTTAAACCGAATAGCAATAAATCAATACAGAACCAATGATACAAAATTAGCTCTTGAAACCTTTAATGATGCACTTTATTATAGCAAAGAATCAAAAAACTATAAGGCTATTGGCTCTAGTTATTCAATGATTGGAACTATTTTTCGTGTAAATGGAGTGTACAGTAGAGCTATTGAATATTTTATAAAATCGAGATTAAATTATAGAAAAGCCAATTTTAATGAAGGTGATGCTTGGGTGGCCTACTTACTTGGTCAAGTCAACTCCGACCTTAGAAATTCAGAAAAAGCATTAAAATATTTTAAAGAAGCTTTAGGTAAATACCACATTTTAAATTCTATTGATGGTAATACTAACGGACTGGCTATGTGCTATGAACAAATTGCTCTATTAAATTTAGAATTTGGAAACCTTGATGAAGCTAACAAAAATATAAATATTTTACTTAAAATTTATTCCAAAACAAACTCTAAATATGGTATATCTTCTTCTTACAGCCTGTTAGGTAAATTAGAATATTTAAAAGGAAATTATAAACAAGCTCAAGAACATTTATATAAATCTTTAGAAATAAAAAATAACTATTTAAATCTACACGGAAAATCAAGTATTTATGAATATTTAGGTCTTTGTCTAATTAAATCAGGACATTTAAATGAAGGATTACAGAAAATTAACAAAGGTCTTGAAATTGCTTTATCTACTAAGTCTAAAAAAAATCAATTAACCATTTATTCGAAGCTAGCAGAAGTCTATTTAGGTTTAAATGATTTAAAAAAGGTAATTTATTATAAAAATAAACAAATTGAAGTACAAGACTTAATTTTATTTGGTGAAGCAGATATTCAAATAGAACAGCTTCACACATTTTACGAACTGGATGAAAAAAATCAACAAATAAATCAATTAAAAAAAGAAAAAGAAGTTAATATTTTAAAAATTGAGCAACAAAAAATTTATCAAATTTTAATGGGATTGGTAATCTTAATTATAATTATTATTGCAATCATTATATATCTATTTTACAATAAATTGCTGCATAAAAATAATGAGCTAAACATCTTAAACACTACCAAAAATAAAATTTTCTCCATTATTGCCCATGATTTAAGAAGTCCTTTTAATACTATTTTAGGATTTTCTGATTTATTAAGCAGTAATGCAAAAAAACTAGAAACTACCAAAATTGTAAAATTTAGTCAGCATATAAATTCTGAAGCTGCCAATACACTCTCTTTATTAGATAACCTTTTAAATTGGGCCAAATCTCAAACAGGACAGATTGCTTTTAAACCAAAAAAGCAAAATATTCAAACACTAATTTTACAAATATTAGAAGAACTAAATCCAACAGCTGAATTAAAAAACATTACTTTACATTACCTTCATCCAGAAGAAATTGAGGTATATGCCGATACTCATATGTTAAAGACTATTTTAAGAAATATAATAACTAATGCAATAAAATTTACACACCCAAAAGGCAACATATCAATATGTATAAAACAAAAAAATAAATTTACTGAAATTGCTGTTTCTGATGACGGTATTGGAATGAATGATGAATCTAGAAATAGATTATTTACCCTTCATACTAACGATACTACTAAAGGAACAGCTAATGAAAAAGGCTCTGGACTAGGTCTAATAATTTGTAAAGAATTTATTGAAAAACATGGGGGTAAGATTTGGGTTACATCGGAGCTAGATAAAGGCACTAACTTTTATTTTTCTCTACCAAATGAAGTGAAATAACAAAGCACAATTCTTACATTTAAATCGATGTTTTCCTTGTTGTTTTCCCATTAAATTGTTTTAAGAATTGAGCAAGCCCAGCAACGCTTTTTTTTATGTTTTTATGCTACAAAAAAAAGTTTATTAAACTCAGTTTCAATAAAATTTTATCTAAACCTTTGGTCGTAAAAGATTTAATATTTTCACCATCTATTTTGGCTATTAAGCAATTTAATTTAGGTAAACTTAACAATATCTTTATTTAACGAACTAAATTATTTTAATTTCCATAACATCCATTCGTTTTCTACCTCTATGCCAACATTCACTTGAGGGGTTTGAATTATACCTTTTAATCCTACCTCTTTTCTAACGGAATATTTTATAAACCTACTAAGATTATTGTAATCTACTTTTCCCTCTGTTTCTTTTAACTTTTTAAGTAAAAAGTATGTAAAGTACCCATGTTGTTTTTCTCTATAAACAGCAGAGCTTTCAATACCTGAGCTTGAAGAAAAAACTACAATATTTCCAAAAACAATATTCTTCATTGCTTTCACTTTTATACCTTTCATGGCTAATAAACCTTGATTTCTTGCTCCTCCACTAAAACAAGCATCTAAAAAAACCGTAATTTGTTGTGCAGGAAATTCTGTTAGTGATTTATAAACATCAGATAATTTAATGGCATAGTCTAAGTGAGTACCTGAAACATCAACTGGAATTAAATAAGGCTCTTTCGTTTGTTGATCTGGTAAGCCATGACCAGAATAATAAAATATTATTTTTGCATTCCCATTTTCAATATCTGAGAGGTTATTTATCCAAGCTAAACCCTGTCTAATTTCAGCTGCTGTAGCATTTTTTAATATCTTAACTTGTTTATTTGGTATTCCTAATGTTTTTTTACAATATAAAGCAAAAACATCAGCATCATTTTCTGCAAAATCAACATTTTGTTCCAATGTTAATCCAGATTGTTTTGACTTATAATCTTCATTTCCTATTATTAAAGCATAAGTATTCATTTGCTTTGAAGTAGTTTCAGGAATATTTATGTCAACATCAGATTTGATAACTTCCTTTTTTTTATCAACCTTCTTTAATTCAGAATCAACACCAATACCTTGTTTATCAGAAGAGTTATATTCTTTTTTTAAATTATTATTTTCATAGGCATAAACATTTTTATTCTGTAAATAATTATAAGAATATTTTTTTGATGTTTTTGGATTATAAAAATTTAAACTAGATAATTCAAAGCCATTTTCTGTTAATATAAATTTTTTTGTTTTTAAAATTTCATTCCAATTTTCTTTAAATAGCGGAGCTTCTTCTAATTTTACATTAATTGTGATTTCTTCAAAACCACCTAATTTAACCGTGAAAACCTCGTTATCTGCATCATAAGAACCAAGTATACTACTTCCAAAATCAACAGTTTTACTATATTCATTTTCTAATTTAGTAATTGCTAATTGCTGCAAATCTTTAATTTTCTGCTTCCTATTTGCTTCACTTACTCTTAGTTGATAGCTTGAAGACTTTTCGAACTCCCCCTTTTTATTCCAATTATTCATTTCTTCATTTACAAAATTTTGTATAAAGAAATTTATTCTATCTTTAGTTAAATTTGTATAGTCAAAACGTTTATATTTTTTTTGAACACTATGGCTTTTTATATTAGATATATAAATATTTCCTATTCTATCTATAAAAATACTTGAAGCTGAAACAAATTGGCTTTTAGAAGTATCATTTTCATTTCCTACAGAAATTGTAATACCTTCTATGGCTCCTAAATTCCACTTTTGAACTCTATTATTACCATTATCAGCTATATAAATGTTATATTGCTCATCTACAAATACACCTGTTGGCATATTTAATTGATTTGCCGCATTACCACTCTCATTTCCACCTGCAACAGTTATACCTTCTCTAGCACCTGGAGCCCACTTTTGAATACGATGATTAAAACTATCTGCAATATAAATATTCTCTTCTGTATCTAAAAATAATCCAAAAGGCCTATTTAATTGATTTAATTTATTTCCTCTGCCTTTTCCCCCTGCTACAGTCACTCCCTTTCTTTCTCCTAAAACCCACTTTTGAATTCTATGGTTACCAGCATCAGATACAAACATTTCTCCTTGTGCACTTATAAAGATACTATAAGGTAAATTAAATTGATCATCTGCACTACCTTGGCTTCCTCCAGCAACAGTTATACCGTTCCAAGCTCCTGGAGCCCACATTTGAATACGATGATTATAAGTGTCAGCTACATAAATATTTCCTTTTATATCTACAAAAATACCAGAAGGTCTATTTAATTGATTTGCTTCATTCCCTCTACCTTTTCCACCCGCAACTGTAATTCCTTTCTTAGCTCCCGGAGTCCACATTTGAATACGGTGATTATAAGTATCAGCTACATAAACATTTTCTTTATCATCCACAAATATCCCAGAAGGTATATTTAACTGATTTTCAGAATCACCTTGCCCTATTCCACCAGCAATAGTAATAAAGCTTGCTGAAGTTTCATAAGATGAATAATTTTGAGTTTGAGAATAACTTATAGTTAAGTTTAAAAACACTATTAAAATAAGTACATTTTTCATACTTGAATATATTTTATCTTGATTAATTAAGATGCTTTAATAATAAATTTTTAAATAATAATTTGCGTTCATCTATTGGTATATTATATATCCAATTTAATATTGTTTTTACGTTTACTTTATCATCAATAAAAGGAATATTCTTTTTAGTAAAAACAAAAATTAAAACACTACTTTCAGCTATTTCTTTATTATTTAATTCAATTGAATAACCTGGTTTATAAGCATCATGTATAGGAAAAAAAACTTTTTCATTCTTTCTAAATAATTTATTTTTTGAATCGCTTAAATAATCCTGATTTTTATTTTCAAAAGGATACAATAAAAATGTTTCATTCTTATTAATAACAAAAATTTTTAAATATCCATCGAGAGAAGGAATAAATGAAAAAGAGATTAAATCATTTTCATAATAAACATCTTTAAGATCATTAACTTTAAAAAATAATAAGGGATCTTTTTTTGTATTGTATTTAAAAATAGTTGCATCAATATCTACAGAAACGACCATATTCCCATTTTCATCAAATTTTCTGACCTCTGGATATACTTTTTCAGTTACAATATTTGCTTGCAATTCAATATTAGAAATTTCATTAAAATAATTTTTAATAGTTTCTCCATTACTTTCATTAAATAACATAGTTGATACTGAGACCTGCTCAGTAACCCCTGCTTTTCTTAAAGCATTAATTTGTGCATCTTTTATTGCCTCTTCCAAAGCCTTAAGTGGGGTTTTATCTCTACTAATTGAAATACCACTTACTTTATGTACCTTAATTTTTTTTTGAGCATAAAAATTAGTAAAAACTAAAAGGAACAGAAATAAAAAATAAAATTTACTGTCAATTTTAATTGTCATTTCTAATAATTTTCAAACTTCTTCATTTCATCATCGAAAATTTTTTGAAACTGAAATTTATCAAAGTCTAATTTTAATTTTGATTCTTTATTTATTCGTTCAGAAATACCATTAAGTATTGTTTCCTTAGAACCTTCAACAGCTATATGATATTGATAATTTCCATTCTTTAATTTAAAAAGTTTTTCTCCTATTACTTTTATATCTCTTAAATCTTGATTAACAACTTCTCTAGATAATTCTTCAAATTTATTTTCAAATTCTTTTTTATCACCAACTGATCTTTGGTTGGTGTATTGATCAGTTACTCTTTTTATTAATGATTGGATATTACTTGCTAAATCAGCCTTAGCGTTTTGAGTTGCAATTTTTTTTGCAGTAGCCAAGTCAGAACTTTCTCCAACTTGTTTTGCTCTAAAATAATTTTCATTACTCATATATTCTTTGCCCGATAATGGAATTTGAATTTCAGTCATATCCTCTACTTTTGAAAGTGTTTTTGTAGAGTTACAATTAGTTAATATTAATAGGGTAATACTTGCAATTGTAAGTAAATAATTTTTTTTCATAATAATTTTGGATTAATAGTATATACTTCAAATTTAAGTTGCTTTTTTATTTTTTTACAACATATAAATTATACATCAAATATATTAAAATCTAGTGAAATAACAGCAACCTTAACAACCTTTAAAAGCAAAATAAAAAAATTAATTTTATTTTTAATTAATCATTATGATAACTATCATAAGTTACTTTCTTATAAAATGGTTTATGTTTATTAAATTATTAGAGCATCAAACTTTACTATTTAATTACAATGATTATTTAATTTACTATAGTAAGTCCTAAATAACCGATACGGATTTTTAAACAATTTAATTTATTAATTAAAGCAGAACAATCATATAGGATGTCTGCTTATTTTGGTACGCATTTAGATGAATAAATCAACTTAACAACAAAAGAAAAATAATTTATTATCCAAAATATCTAATATTAAACTTGTAAATTAATTAGTTCAAAAAAAATATTAAATAATATTTTTTTTAACAACTAAATAAAACAAACTAATTCAAATTCTAGTTACGTTATAAAAAAACTTGAAATTAAAAATTTAATACATCTTTGTTTTGCTACTATTTTAAAAAGCATTAATTTTAGCACATTAATCTATAGAAAATGAAAAAATACATATATACATTAGTTTTAACTACGTTATTATGGTCATGTGGTGGATCGGGAGGAAGTGATTCTCCAGAACCAGAACCGGTAAATAATGCACCAAATATACCAACATTAAAATATCCAACTAACAATCTACTTTGTATAGACAATACAATTGATTTTGAATGGAATACTGCAACTGACCCTGATGGTGATGTTGTTTCTTATCAAATTCAAATAGCAAAAGACAATCAATTTACAGATATAGTACAATCTATATCTAATACAAGTACAACTAGAACTATTTCTTTAGATAAAGGTGTTGCTTATTATTGGAGAGTAAGTGCTAAGGATACTAAAAATTTATCAAGTAGCTATTCTAGTGTTAATTCTTTTTATACCGAAGGAGAAGGTGTTTCTAACTATTTACCATTTTCACCAGAAATTATAGCTCCAACTTTAAATGCTACAGTTACAGAATCTAGCGCTATTTTAGAATGGAATGCTTCAGATGTAGATAATGACCCTCTTAGTTTTGATGTGTATTTTGGAACTTCTAAAACACCATCAACAATTGTTTCTGAAAATCAAACAGCTAAAACCTTTAGTGTAGATGTAAGTAATTCAAAAACTTATTATTGGAAAGTTGTTGTAAAAGACGATAAAGGTGGTGAAACCATTGGTCAAATCTGGAATTTTAAAACAGATTAATAAAAATATTTATATAGAAATAAAAAGAGCCTTTATTTTTTATTAAATAAAGGCTCTTGCTCTTTAAAATTTAAAATATTCTTAGTTCTTTAACTAAATTTATAACTAATAATTACTATAATTGTATATGATAAAAAAAATACTGTATACGGCTCTGTTTTTTGTAACTTTAAATAATTTCTCACAAGAGTTAATTGAAAATGATACTATAAAAAAAACACTATCATCTTCAGTCTTAAAAGGTCAAGTAGTAAATCAGCTAGATAAAACACCTTTAAAAGGTGCACATATATTTAATTTAAACTCTGTAATAGGAACAATTACAAATGATGATGGAAATTTTGAACTTCCAATTACTGTAAGCGATACAATTTATGTTTCCTATTTAGGCCACCAATCTATTAAATTAAAAATTACTAACGATTTATTAAAAGGAAATGAGTTAGTGATTGAATTATATGAAAAAGCAGAAGAAATTGGTGAGGTTGTTGTAAAATCTCATAAATTAATTGGTGTTTTAGAAATAGATGCTAAAAATGTACCTAAAGACAAATATGCTCGTATACATATAAATGGTTTAGCGCAAACTTATGAAGTTGGTGGCACAAGACAAAGAAAAGATTTTAATTCTCCTGTAGACGCCTTATTTAAACCAATTGATTTTGTTTATAATATGTTTGGAAAAAAGCCTAAACAACTAAAAAAGCTTAAAAAAATGCGTGATAATGATGAATTACGCGAACAATTAGAAGCTAAATTTAATAGAGAATTAATGATGGAATATTTAGAGATGGATTCTACTGAGTTAACAGAATTACTTAACGAATGTAATTATTCTGATTATTTTATTAAACAAGCTAGTGATTTACAATTAATTGAAGCTGTATTATTATGTTATGAAAACTACAAAGCCATAAAGAAAGGGAGTACTATAAAAACTACAGATGATAAATAACCAGCTATAAATTCTATAATAAAAGCACAAAAAAACCTTTGAAATTCAAAGGTTTTTTTATGTTATTTAAATAGATAAATTGTTTTATCCTAATACTTCAGCAACTTTAGCTCCAATTTTTGCAGGTGAATCTACAACATGAATTCCGTTTGCTTTTAAAATTTCCATTTTAGCTTGTGCAGTATCATCTTTACCTCCAACAATTGCTCCTGCATGTCCCATTGTTCTTCCTTTAGGTGCAGTTTGTCCTGCTATAAAACCTACAACTGGTTTTTTATTCCCTGTAGCTTTAACCCATTGCGCTGCTTCAGCTTCTAATTGACCACCAATTTCACCTATCATTACAATACATTTTGTATCTTCATCATTCATCAATAATTCAACGGCATCTTTTGTAGTAGTTCCAATAATTGGATCACCACCAATACCAATTGCTGTTGTAATTCCATAGCCTTGTTTTACAACTTGATCAGCAGCTTCATACGTCAAAGTTCCAGATTTAGAAACAATACCTACAGCACCTTTCTTAAAAATAAAACCTGGCATAATACCAACTTTAGCTTCTTCAGGAGTAATAACACCTGGACAATTTGGTCCAACCAATCTACAATCTTTAGTTGCTATATAAGCTTTAACTTTTACCATATCTGCAACTGGAATTCCTTCTGTAATACAAATAATTACTTTAATTCCTGCTGCCGCTGCTTCCATTATTGCATCTGCAGCAAAAGCAGGTGGTACAAATATAATTGATGTATCTGCAGCAACTTTATCTACCGCGTCTTGTACTGTATTAAAAACAGGCTTTTCTAAATGAAGTTGCCCTCCTTTACCTGGAGTAACACCACCAACAACATTTGTTCCATACTCAATCATTTGTGAGGCGTGAAAAGTTCCTTCACTACCAGTAAAACCCTGGACAATTATATTTGAATTTTTATTTACTAAAACGCTCATTTGTATGTATTTTATATTATAAATTATTACAAAAGTAATTTTTTTCTAAGTTAAAATAAAACTTATTTTTTTTGATTTTTTAATAATTGTCTTACTTCAACTATTTCTTTTAACTTTTTTCTTGATTCTTCTATAGGTGTGCCAAAATATGTTAAATTTCCTTTTATAGATTTAGTAACACCTGTTTGACCTAAAACAACTGCATTTTCACCAATAGTAATTCCACTATTAGTTCCAACTTGTCCCCATAAAGTTACATTATCTTCTATAATTACACAACCTGCAATTCCAGTTTGCGATGCTATTAAGCATTTTTTACCAATAATAGTGTCATGTCCTATTTGAACCTGATTGTCTATTTTTGTACCTTCATTAATTGTTGTATTTCCAGAAACACCTCTATCAATAGTACATGACGCTCCAATATCTACATTATCTTTTATTATAATACTACCTCCAGATATTAATTTATCATAACCGGTTTTACGTTTTTTATAATAAAAAGCATCTGCTCCTAATATAGAACCTGAATGTATTGTTACATTATTACCAATTGTACAATCATCGTAAATTGTAACATTAGGATGAATTATACAATTTTTTCCAATTGTAACATTGTTTCCTATAAAAACATTTGGTTGAATTATTGTGCCCTCACCTATTGAAGCAGATTGTGCTATTGATGAATTTGCTGGTTTAAAAGCTTTAAAGTGCTTTGTTAATTTATTAAAATCTGAAAATGGATCTTTAGAAATTAATAATGCTTTACCTTCTGGGCAATCTACTTTTTTATTAATTAAAACAACCGTAGCCTTAGATTTTAAAGCCTTATCGTAATACTTAGGATGATCTACAAAAACAATATCTCCGCTTTCTACAACGTGTATTTCATTACATCCATAAATTGGAAAATCATCAGCGCCGATATATTCAACCTCTAATAATTTTGCAATTTCCTTTAAACTAAATTTATGAGGAAATTTCATATAATTACTCTTTAACTCTTTCTAAGTATGAGCTTTTTGAAGTGTCTATTTTAATTTTATCACCTTCATTAATAAATAACGGTACGTTAATTTGTGCACCTGTTTCAACAGTTGCAGGTTTTGTAGCGTTTGTAGCTGTATTTCCTTTTACTCCAGGCTCTGTATGTGTTATTTCTAATATTACACTTGCAGGCATTTCTACAGATAAAGGCATGCTATCTTCTGTATTAAATACTACGGTAACTATTTCCCCTTCTTTTAAAAGATCTGGTGTGTCAAGCGTTTCTTTACCTAGTGTTATTTGATTGTAATCTTCTGTATTCATAAAGTGAAATAAATCACCTTCTGGATATAAAAACTGATATTTTCTAGTTTCTACTCTAATATCTTCAATTTTACGTCCTGCAGGAAATGTATTATCTAATAATTTACCTGTTGACAAACTTTTTAGCTTAGTTCTAACAAATGCAGGTCCTTTACCCGGTTTTACGTGTAAAAATTCTACTATTTTAAAAATATCATTATTATGTTTAATACATAGTCCGTTTCTTATATCTGATGTTGTTGCCATTTGTTTTATTTAAGTTCTAAGTTTTAATTATAATTTTAAAAGAATTGAAAATTTTATGAACAGAATTAAAATTCGTAATCCATAATTGGTAATTTACTATCAACTCCCGGTATATCCTTTCATAATTCCTCTTTGTGAGTTTTTTATAAAAAGTAATATTTGATCTCTCTCTTTTGTTGCTTCCATTTCGGCTTCAATAATTTCAACAGCTTGTGAAGTATTGTAATTTTTTTGATATAAAAGCCTAAAGACATTTTGAATTTCTCTAATTTTTTCAGTTTCAAATCCTCGTCTTCTTAAACCAATTGAATTAATTCCAATATATGAAAGCGGTTCTTTACCTGCTTTGGTATAAGGTGGCACATCTTTTCTTACTAAAGAACCTCCAGAAACCATTGCATGTTCTCCAATATGAATAAATTGATGTACAGCTACTAACCCACTTAGTATTGCAAAATCTCCTATTGTTACATGTCCTGCAATTACCGAACCATTGGCTAAAATACAATTATTTCCTATAATACAATCATGTGCAACATGTGAAGTTGCCATTATTAAACAATTGTCTCCAATTTGGGTTTTACCCAATGCTTTAGTTCCTCTATTTATTGTACAACATTCTCTTATGGTTGTATTATCTCCAATAATTGCTAAAGAGTCTTCTCCATCAAATTTTAAATCTTGTGGAATTGCTGAAATTACTGCACCAGGAAAAATTCTACAATTTTTTCCTATTCTTGCGCCTTCCATTATAGTAACATTAGAACCAATCCAAGTTCCAGATCCTATAATTACATTGTTATGAATTGTAGTAAATGGTTCTACTACTACATTGGTAGCTATTTTGGCTCCAGGGTGTATATATGCTAAAGGTTGATTCATTATTCTTTAGGTTTTTTTGCAATTTGAGCCATTAGTTCTGCTTCTACAACCAATTTTCCGTTAGCATAACCATAAGATTGCATATGACAAATTCCACGTCTAATTGGTGACATTAATTCGGCTTTAAAAATTAACGTATCTCCTGGTAATACTTTTTGTTTAAATTTAACATTGTCCATCTTCATAAAGTATGTTAAATAATTCTCAGGATCTGGAACAGTACTCAACACTAATACACCTCCACATTGTGCCATAGCTTCTACTTGAAGTACTCCTGGCATTACAGGTGCTCCAGGAAAATGTCCGACAAAGAAATTTTCATTCATTGTAACATTTTTCATTCCTACAACATGCTTATCAGATAATTCTATAATTCTATCAATTAATAAAAATGGAGGTCTATGTGGTAGAATATTCATTATTTGATGAATATCCATTAAAGGCGGCTGATTTAAATCAAATGTTGGGACTTTATTTCTCTTTTCTTGCTTAATAATTTTTTGAAGTTTTTTAGCAAAAGTAGTATTTATTAAATGTCCTGGTTTATTAGCAATAACTTTTCCTCTAATTCTAGTACCAACCAAAGCTAAATCTCCAATTACATCTAATAGTTTATGTCTAGCTGCTTCATTAGCCCAACGCAAAGTTAGATTGTCTAAAATTCCATTTGGTTTTACTGTTAAATTTTCTTTATTAAAAGCTTTCTTCAACTTATTCATAGTTGCATCTGAGATTTCTTTATCCACATACACTATGGCATTATTTAAATCTCCACCTTTAATTAAATTATGGTCTAATAACGTTTCTAATTCGTGTAAAAAACTAAAAGTACGTGCATTAGAAATTTCATCTTTAAAATCTTTTAAAGAATTTAGAGTAGCATTTTGAGTTCCTAAAACTTTAGTTCCAAAATCTACCATTGCAGTAATTTGATATTCATCTGAAGGCATTAAAATAATTTCACTTCCAGTAGTTTCATCTTTATATGAAACAATCTCTTTTACTACATATTCTTCTCTTTCTGCATCTTGTTCTTGAATTCCAGCTTTTTCAAGCGCTTCAATAAATTGTTTTGAAGAGCCATCCATAATTGGTGGTTCTGCACTATTTATTTCTATACAAATATTATCTATATCTAATGCAACAACTGCAGCTAATACGTGTTCTGAAGTGTTTACAAAAACACCTCTTTTTTCTAAATTTGTACCTCTTTGTGTATTAACTACATACTCGGCACTTGCTTCAATTACAGGTTCTCCCTCCAAATCAATTCTAACAAAAGCATATCCGTAGTTAATTGGCGCTGGTTTAAAAGTCATAGAAACTTTATTTCCAGTATGCAAACCAACACCAGATAGTGTTACCTCTTTTTTAATTGTTTTTTGTTTAGTACTCATATTTTTCTTTTAAAGCTTTTACTCTTTTTTCTAAACTATCAATAGTTGCCACAAGTTCGGGTAATTTTTTAAAATACACATACGATTTATTAAAATCGGAGTATCCAAATGCAGGTGTACCTTGTATAGTTTCACCATCTTTAATGTTTTTACTTATACCAGATTGTGCTTGTATTTTTACATTATTACCAATGGTTAAATGTCCTGCAACACCTACTTGTCCTCCAAACATACAATTTTCACCAATTTTAGAAGATCCCGCTATACCACATTGAGCTGCAATAACGGTATTTTTACCTATTTCTACATTGTGTGCAACTTGAATTTGGTTGTCTAACTTTACACCACTTCTAATAATAGTTGATCCCATAGTTGCTCTATCAATTGTGGTTGCTGCACCTATATCAACATTATCTTCTATAATTACATTTCCTATTTGAGGTATTTTTCCATAAACACCTTCTTTATCAGGTGCAAAACCAAAACCGTCTGCTCCAATAATAGCTCCTGAGTTTATAACACAGTTATTCCCTATTTCTGTTTCAGAATATATTTTTGCGCCAGAGAAAAATATTACATTATCACCAATCTTAACATTGTCTCCAATATATACATTTGGATAAATTTTTACGTTTGTTCCAATAGTTACATTTTCACCTATATAAGCAAATGCTCCAATATAAATATCTTCTGGAATCTCGGTGTTATCACTAACATACGAAGGCTGTTCAATACCTGTTTTTTGAGGTTTTGCCTGGTTGTAATACTCTAATAATAATGCAAAAGATTGATATGCATCATCAACCTTTACAAGTGTAGTTTCAAATTCCTTTTCAGGAATAAAATCTTTCCCAACTATAGCAATTGATGCTTTTGTTGAGTATATAAATGGGGTATACTTTGGATTCGATAAAAAAGTTAAAGAGCCCTTTTCCCCTTCTTCAATTTTAGAAAGTTTAAATACTTCAACATCTGCATTGCCATAAATCTCACCTCCTAAAATTTCTGCTATTTGACTTGCTGTAAATTTCATTGTTGCAAAAGTAAAAAAAAAGAATCATTATACCTATTTCTTAGGATAACACAAATAATACTTATTTACAGGTTTAGAAAGTGCCTGAATATTAAAGTGATCTGATACTTCAACAACATCTTTAACATCTCCATTTTTAAATAATAATTTTATTGTATTTTTAGTTGAATCGTATGCCTGATTACAAATTTTACCATTATAAACTAAATAATTAACTTCTTTATTGCTTAGATTAAAATTATTTTTTACAAGATCTTTAACACGTTGAACTTCTTCTTTTCTAAAGGGTTTATTTTGCAATACAACTTTAGGTAGTATTCTATTAATTAAACTTTCTGAGAGTTTAGAAAGAATAAAATCATCGTTAGAAATCCATTCTTTTATAGAAGCCAAAACATCATAATTATCTAATTTGGCAAATATTTTTAATGTATTTGTAGTAAAATTAGCTTCATCTATTTGGTTGGTTAAAAAGTAATTAAATGCTTTACTAGCAGGTAATTTAGCTCCGTTTAACACTAATTCTTTTGCACGCATTAACACTCTTTCTAACTGTTTTTCAGCTCCTAAGCCTGTTTTATGCAAATAAACTTGCCAATACATTAAACGTCTTGCAACAATAAATTTTTCTACAGAATAAATACCTTTTTCTTCAACAACTAATTCATCATCTATTACATTTAACATGGTTATTAATCGTTCAGAATTTATATTTCCTTCAGAAACACCCGTATAAAAACTATCTCTTTTTAAATAATCTAACCGATCCATATCTAACTGACTTGCAATTAATTGATATAAAAATTTACGATGATAATCTCCTTTAAAAATAGTTATAGCTAAACTTAATTTACCTTTAAAATCGACATTTAACGCTTCCATAAATTTTAATGAAATTGTTTCATGATTTATACCTGTAGCAATACTTTTTTCTAAGGCATGTGAAAAAGGTCCGTGTCCAATATCATGTAATAAAATAGCTATGTAAAGTGCATTTGCCTCTTCATCTGAAATTTCTACACCTTTAAATTTTAAAATATGGACCGTTTTTTGCATTAAATGCATACAACCCAAAGCATGATGAAACCGTGTATGATGTGCACCAGGATATACTAAATAAGACATCCCCATTTGAGATATTCTTCTTAAGCGCTGAAAATAAGGATGTTCTATTAAATCGTATATTAAAGCATTCGGAATCGTAATAAAACCGTAAATTGGATCGTTTAATATTTTAAGTTTGTTCGTGTTTTTTTCGTTCAAAACAATTATTTTTTAATAACAGTACAAATATAACAAACAATATGAGTGAAATAAGTATTTTATGGGTAGATGATGAAATTGATTTACTAAAACCACACATTCTATTCTTAGAAAAAAAAGGATATGCGGTTACAAAGTGTAATAATGGTGCTGATGCCATTGATTTATGTGAAGAAAATAATTACGATATTGTTTTTTTAGATGAAAACATGCCTGGTTTAAGTGGGCTAGAAACTTTAACTGAAATTAAAAGCAAACGTGCCAATCTTCCAATAGTAATGATTACTAAAAGTGAAGAAGAATATATTATGGAAGATGCCATTGGTAATAAAATTGCAGATTACTTAATAAAACCCGTAAATCCAAATCAAATTTTACTAAGCCTTAAAAAGAATTTAGACCTTTCTCGCTTGGTTTCAGAAAAAACAACTTCTAATTATCAGCAGGAATTTAGAAAAATTGCAATGGATTTGGCAATGGTAAATTCTTATGAAGAATGGATTACTGTTTATAAAAAATTAGTTTATTGGGAGCTAGAATTAGAAAATATTAATGATTCTGGAATGGTTGAAATTCTAGAAAGTCAGAAGCAAGAAGCAAATTCTTTATTTTTTAAATTTATCAAAAAAAATTATAAAGATTGGATTAATAATGCCGAAGAAGCTCCAATCTTATCAAATACCTTATTTAAAAAAATAATAATTCCTGAAGTTAAAAACTCAAAAGGAACACTGCTAGTTGTAATTGATAATTTACGTTACGACCAATTTAATATTATTGAAAAAACAATTAATAAATACTACAAAAAACAACAAGAAATACCTTATTTAAGTATTTTACCTACAGCTACACAATATGCTAGAAATGCTATTTTCTCTGGCTTAATGCCTTTAGAAATGGAGCAAAAACATCCAGATTTATGGAAAAACGACACAGATGAAGGCGGTAAAAATTTACACGAAAAAGAGTTTTTAGAAGCACAATTAAAACGACTTAGAGAAACTATTAAATTTGAATATTATAAAATAACCAATTTAAAGTCTGGTAAACATTTAGCAGATAATTTTAACACTTTAAAAGAAAATGATTTAACTGTTATTGTCTATAATTTTGTTGATATGATCTCTCATGCCAAAACAGAAATGGAAGTTATTAAAGAATTAGCTAGTGACGATAAAGCCTATAGATCTTTAACAAATAGCTGGTTCTTAAACTCTCCGTTGTTAGATATGATTCAAAAAGCACAAAAATTAGGATTAAAATTAATTATTACTACAGACCACGGTACCATAAATTCTAAAGCTCCTTCAAAAGTAATTGGCGATAAAAATATTAGTTCAAATTTAAGGTATAAAACAGGCAAAAGTCTTTCTTACGAAAACAAAGAAGTATACGCAGTTAAAAATCCGAAAGACATTTTATTACCTTCTTTAAGTTTAAATAGTTCATTTATTTTTGCAAAAGAAGATTACTTTTTTGCATATCCAAACAATTACAATCATTTTGTAAAATATTACAGAAATACCTACCAACATGGTGGAATTTCTTTAGAGGAAATGATAATTCCTTGTGCTATATTTGTACCGAAATAAAGTTGAGAGGTTGAATTTAGTAATAAAAGCCAATAAAATTCGTCACCCTGAACTTGATTCAGTCTCTCATTATAGTTAGTTACTAAACGTGAGATGCTGAAATAAATTCAGATTTGACGACCATTAAAACTAACAATTAAACAGTTCAACAAATCAACCATTAAACATTAAGTACGCGTATGATAAAAAATTACACACTAGAACAACTTCCAAAAATTGCTGAAGAAGTTCTTAAATTTTCAAAAAATAAAATTCTCCTTTTTTATGGTGATATGGGAGTTGGAAAAACTACTCTTATAAAAGAAATTGTTAAAAAATTAGGTGTTTTAGATACCGTAAGCTCCCCTACTTTTTCCTTAGTAAACGAATACCATACTTTAAAAAACGAAAAAGTTTATCATTTCGATTTTTATAGAATTGAAGAAGAAGAAGAAGCTATGGATATGGGAATTGAAGAATATTTTTACAGTAATAATTGGTGTTTAGTAGAATGGCCAAATAAAGTAGAAAATTTACTACCTTTAAACTCGGTAATAATTAAAATTACCACATCAAAAAAACAACTACGAACTATAGAAGTTATAAATAATGGGTAAACAAATTACTTCACCATTTAGTAAGCACGAATTAATTCCTTTAGAGGAAACTTTAGAAATTTCAAAACAAAAAGGCGAACTTGTTGTTGGAATCCCTAAAGAAACACACTACCAAGAAAAACGTGTTTGCTTAACGCCAGATGCAGTTGCAGCATTAACCAACCAAGGGCATAAATTTATTATTGAAACAGGCGCTGGTGATGGTGCTAATTTTTCTGATAAAGAATATTCTGAAGCTGGCGCTAAAATATCATACGATATTAAAGAAGTTTTTGGATGCCATATTATTTTAAAAGTAGAACCACCATCCTTAGAGGAAATTAAATTAATTAACCCGCAAAGCATTATATTTTCTGCATTACAACTTAAAACGCAATCTAAAAAATATTTTGAAGCCTTAGCTAGTAAACGCATTACAGCTATTGCATTTGACTATATTAGAGATGAACATGGTATTTATTCAGTTGTAAAATCTTTAAGTGAAATTGCAGGTACCGCCTCAATTTTAATTGCTGCGGAAATAATGAGTAACGATAAAGAAGGTAACGGATTACTATTAGGAAATATTAATGGAGTCCCTCCTACCGAAGTGGTTATTTTAGGTGCAGGAACAGTTGCTGAATTTGCAGCTCGTTCGGCCATTGGTTTAGGAGCAAATGTAAAAGTTTTTGATAATTCAATAACAAAATTAAGAACAATTCAACACAATTTAGGTAGACCCATTTACACATCAACTATACAACCTAAAACACTTCAAAAAGCTTTAATGCGTTGCGATATAGCTATTGGTGCCATTAGAGGTAATTCTCGTTGCCCTGTAATTGTTACAGAAGAAATGGTTGAACAAATGAAAACGGGTGCTGTTATTGTTGATGTTAGTATAGATCGTGGAGGTTGTTTTGAAACTTCTGAAGTTACTACACATAAAAATCCAATTATAGAAAAATATGGGGTTTCTCATTATTGTGTTCCAAATATCCCTTCTAGATACTCAAGAACTGCTTCAGTATCAATAAGTAACATTTTTACACCTTACCTTTCTAATATTGCTGAAGAAGGTGGATTTGAAAATGCTGTTAGATATGACAAAAGTTTACAAAAAGGTATGTATTTTTACCACGGAATCTTAACTAACAAATCTGTTGCAGATTGGTTTAATATTCCTTTTAGAGATGTAAATTTATTATTTTTATAATATGACTTTTAAACAACGATTGCCATACTTTTTAGGCGGATTAATTATAGGAACCATTATTGTAGTATTTATTTGGGGTAAAAAAAATACTACTTTTGATTACGGTCCAAATGCACGTGTATTAAAAAATATTAGAGCTAAAGAACGTATTTTTTCAGAAAATGCATTGACTATTTTAAATACCAAAAAAATTGATACCGCATATATTTCTCAAATCCTAAAGAATGGAGATGTAGATTTAGCTCATAAAATTAAATTAGACAGTTGCCTATATCAATATAATATCAAAGGAATTGATAGCCTAAAAAACATTACACTTACAGTTATTAATTGTGAATCTAATGCTATTATTAAAGCTATTAAAGTTGAATAAAACCCAAGTTTAAGTAGCTATTTACACAAAATAACACCTATTTAAAACAATACTTCACTATACTTTTAAACATAACTAATTGACACTTAACACTACTTAAATTGTTTCTTTTTTATTATATCTAAAAGGAAATTAATTAGGAAAAAAACAATTAACTTTGCGGCGTTTTTAGGTGACTTTATAAGTTTAAAAGGGAATCAGATGAAAACTCTGAACAGTACCCGCTACTGTAAATTTCACAGGTGATTTTTTCACCGAAATGGCTTTACCACAACCACTGTTTTTTTAAATGGGAAGGTAAATAAAGCTGAAATCAGTCAGGAAACCTGCCTAAATACATATTAAATATCAAAGCTTTCGGGAATAAAAGCTTATGGTACGTTATTGTATACTACCATATTTATTACCTAAGGTTTATATTGTTGTAACCATATAAATTAACAAATAAAATGAAACTTAAATTAATTTTCAGTATAACGCTGTTTACACTTGTTTTTATGTCTTGTTCTGAAGACAATTCGCTATTTTCCCCAAAAATTTTAGTTCAAAAAACAAATTACCAATTAGATTTTGAAGAAGCAATAGTATTGAACCCTGAAATAGAAAATTTAACAGAAACTACTATAAATTGGTTTCTAAATGATGAAATTGTATCAACTGAACCAACATATACTTTCTTATCAAATTCAATTGGTGAAAACGAATTAAAATTAGTTGTTGAAAATTCAGCAGGTAAAGAAACCTTAATATATAACATCCGTGTTTTTGGAAAATATGCCGAAGGTGTTTTTATTGTTTCTGCTTCTTCTGAAAATGATAATGGAACTGTTGGATTCTTAAAAGATTCAATATTTACATCTAAAGTTTTTCAACTAGAAAATCCAGATAAAACATTAGGAACCGATTTAATTAGTGGACAAATTTCAGATAATAAACTTTACTTCGTTTCACAAAGTGGTGCTAACTATATAACTGTTACAAATGCTGAAACTTTAAAACTTGAAGAAACTATTTCTACTTCTGAAGCTAGAAATCCAGCATATATTTCACTAGTAGATAATGATAAAGCATATATTTTAAGCGCTTACAGTAATACCAGATTACTTTATAATGTAGATTTTACAAATGCTGCAATTCAAAATAAAATAGATGGTATTTCAGATGTTCCTGCTATACAATCGGCTGTTTTAGCTATAGAAAATAAATTACTTATTGCTGATGGAAATTCAGTAAAAGAATTTGATACAACTACTGAGTCTGTAAATGAAATACTTACATTTTCAGATAATGTTTCAGGAATTGTTACCGATCCAAATAACAATATTTGGATTGCTACAGAAGGTAGAAATGAAGAAGCTACATTTGTAAAATTAAACGCTGATTTATCTATTGCAGAAACCGTAAAATTAGGTACTGATGTAAAATTATATCGTAATGGAATGTTGACTTCAGCTAATTCAAAATATTTTTATTGGCAAGAAACTTCAACAGGAAACATTCATCGTTTTGATAGCGAAAATAAAACTCAAGAATTATTTATAACACCATTTAATTACAACCTGTTTTTTACTACAGCTCTTAAAATTCATCCTAAAACTGGAGACATTTATTTAGCCGGTGTAACAGACTTTTTTGATATGAGTAATAGTGTAATGCTAATTTTTAATGAAGAAGGCGAAGAATTAAATAAGTTTGAGAACATAGGAACTGCTCCTACTGACTTTGTTTTTAATTATAAAGAATTATATCAATAAACAAAAAGCAGCTTAATTTTTATAAAAAAGTAGTTAATATGTATAATTAACTACTTTTTTTATTTTAAAGTTTATTTTCATTAAAATATACTTCCTTTATTTTTCTAATACTTTTAATGGATTTCTCTAACCAATCTTGATATTTTTCTCTTTTCTCAATTTCTGTTAGTTGCCAATCAATAGTTGAGGCTTTTAATTTCTGATTCATATTTTGAAGAATAATTGCAGCAGCAACAGAGATATTTAAACTCTCTGTAAAACCAACCATTGGTATTTTTAAATAACCATCTGCATTATCCATCACATCTTTAGAAAGTCCTTCTTTTTCAACTCCAAAAAAGAACGCTGCTTTTTCTAAAATATCAAAATCTTGCAATAAACAAGATTCATTATGTGGTGTAGTTGCAATTATTTTATAGCCTTTTTCTTTTAAAGCCGAAATACAATCTAGTGTATTATTGGTGTTTTTTTGATTATACATCGAAAAGTCAATCCATTTCTGAGCTCCTTTTGCAACCAATCTAGATGCATAAAATTTATATTTATTCTCAATTACATGCATATCTTGAATTCCAAAAATATCACAAGTTCTTACAACAGCACTCGCATTATGAGGTTGAAAAATATCTTCAATTGCAACCGTAAAATGTCTTGTACGTTCGCTTAACACCTTTTCAAATAGGTTTCTTCTTTTTTCAGTAACAAATTGCTCTAAATATTCAATATACTTCTCATCTACCATCTAAAATTATCTTTTTTCAAAGATAAATCTTTACTTTTGAATAATAAAAATTCGAAATAGCATTTATTAAAACTCTAAAACATTTATATGAAAAAAGTTGTAATACTAACTGGCGCAGGAATTAGCGCAGAAAGTGGAATTAATACATTTAGAGGTAGCGACGGACTTTGGGAAGGACACGATGTTATGGAAGTAGCATCTCCTATTGGTTGGAATAAAAATAAAGAACTGGTTTTAGATTTTTACAATAAACGAAGACAACAATTATTATCTGTAGCTCCAAATTTAGCTCATAAATCATTAGTTTTATTAGAAAATAAATATCAAGTAAACATAATTACGCAAAATGTAGACGATTTACACGAGCGCGCAGGCAGCAAAAACGTATTGCATTTACACGGAGAATTATTAAAAGTTAGAAGCACTAAAAACCCTAACTTAATTTATTCTTGGAAAAAAGATCTTTTATTAGGTGATTTATGTGAAGACCATTCGCAATTAAGACCACATATTGTTTGGTTTGGAGAAGAAGTTCCTATGTTAGAAAAAGCAATAGAAATAACATCTAAAGCAGATATACTTATTATTATTGGAACATCTATGCAGGTATATCCAGCTGCTAACTTAATTAATTTTATAGAGCCTAAAATTCCAGTTTATTTTATTGATCCAAAACCTGCAATTCAAAAAAATTACTTTCCAAACTTAACAGTTATTTCTGAAAAAGCTAGTACAGGAGTTGCTAAAGTAGTTACTGAATTAATTGACTTGTAGCCTTAAATAAATCTCCTTTTGAAATTACACTTCCCATTTCAATTAACTTAAAAATTTCTAAGTTACGTTCTTCGGCATATTTTTTTGAAGCTTTAAAATAATCAATACTATCATTTACAGGATTTTTTAAAAACCAATTAAAATCGTTTGTATCTAAAAAACTTTTAGTTGTATCGTTTAATTTTATGTAAATTCTAATTATTTCTTTTGAAGAGCATTTAAAAAGATTGATATCATTTTTAGAAATATGTTCTAAATATTTAGTTTTTGAAAGTACATCTTCCCAAACAAGATCACTAAAAATATTTAATTCTTCATCTGCAACTTCAGGTTTTTCAACTTTAATAGTTTTCCATTCCTTAACATCTATTTGCTGTGTTGCTAAAAATTTAGCAAATTCTTCATGCAATTCTAATAATTGTTCTTTTGTTAATTGTCTGTATTTCATAGGTAATTAAGTTTAAATAAAACTAAAAAAAATCAATTTTGTTACTTAGCTATCAAAAAAAAACCGCCCAAATTGGGCGGCTTAAATATATAAAAATCTTACGATTTTATTTGTCTTCTGCAATTATTTCAACAGGTAATTCAACAATTACAGCTCTATGTAATCTAATAGTTGCATTGTATTTACCAAGTCTTTTAATATTTCCACCTTCAACTTTGATGTATTTTTTATCAACTTCGTGACCAGCTGCAGCTAATGCTTCTGATACATTTCCATTGTTTACAGAACCAAACAATTTAGTTCCGTCACCAGTTTTGGCAGAAATTTTAATTTCTAATTCTTTAATAGCATCTGCAATTTTAGTTGCATCTTTTATTAGTTTTTCTTCTTTGTAAGCGCGTTGCTTTAAAGTTTCTGCTAATACTTTTTTAGCTGATGAAGTTGCTAATACTGCAAATCCCTGAGGAATTAAATAGTTACGACCGTAACCATTCTTTACAGTAACAATATCATCTATAAAACCTAAGTTTTCAACGTCTTGTTTTAATATAATATCCATGATTCCTTTCAGTTTTATTTTAACATATCGCCAACATATGGCATTAAAGCTAAGTGACGAGCTCTTTTAATAGCTACAGAAACTTTACGTTGGTATTTTAATGAAGTACCTGTTAAACGACGTGGTAAAATTTTACCTTGTTCGTTTACTAAGTATAATAAAAAGTCAGCATCTTTATAGTCAATATATTTGATACCATTCTTTTTAAAACGACAGTATTTTTTTACTTGTTTAGTGTCAATATCTAGTGGAGTTAGGTAACGAACATCACCTTGTTTTCCTCCTTTTGCTTGTTGTTCTATAGACATAACTCTTATTTTTTAGTTGCTTTAACTCTTTCTCTTCTTTTCTCAGCCCAAGCAGCAGCATGTTTATCTAACTTTACAGTTAAATAACGCATAACGCTATCATCTCTTCTAAATTCAAGTTCAAAAGCGCTAATTTCTTGTCCGCTTACTTTGAATTCAAATAAGTGATAAAAACCACTTTTTTTGTTTTGGATTGGATACGCTAATTTTTTTAGCCCCCAGTCTTCTTTTGAGATCATTTCGGCACCTTTAGAAACAAGATAGTCCTCGAACTTCTTTACTGTTTCCTTTATCTGTACATCAGATAAAACGGGATTCAAAATGAAAACAGTTTCGTAATGATTCATAATTTATAATTTTAAGTTTTACTTTTAAGGCTGCAAATATACAGTTATTTATGGAACTAACAAGTCATAAATTAATAAAAAATAAAGTATTTAATATTAAGTAGTTAGTATTGCGGTGCTGCTTGTTAAAACCAACAACTTAACCAAGTTAAACCGTAAAACTTCAACTTTTAAATTTTCAACTTTTAAACCACCTTAATAATTATCTACATCTATATTAAATTTAATAGAACGAAATTGTTTTATCGCTTGAAATGAATTTTTAACACGTAAAATATTACTTTTAGTAACTGCTAATGATTGTTTTTGCGGAATTTTAATAATAATATGACGAATGTAATAGTTTCTAATTTTAGATATTGCAGGCGTTGTTGGCCCTAAAATTTGTTCTTTAAAAATATTTGTTAAAGATTTACCTAGCCAATTAGCTCCTTCTTCCACCCTAACATAATCTTTATGTCGTAACGTAATTTTAATAATTCTATAAAATGGTGGATAATGGTACTGCCAGCGTTCGTCTAACTGTTCTTTAAACATTTCATTATAAGAATTAGTAGAAACTTGCTGTAAAATTTGATGGTAAGGATTAAAGGTTTGTATGGCTACTTTACCTCTTTTTTTTGCTCTTCCTGCTCTTCCTGCAACTTGAACCATTAATTGATAACTGCGTTCATGTGCTCTAAAATCTGGAAAATTAAGCATCGTATCTGCATTCATAATTCCAACTAAAGAAACATTTGCAAAATCTAGCCCTTTAGAAAGCATTTGTGTACCAACTAATATGTCAATTTCTTGCGCTTCAAATTTACCTATTATTTTTTGATATCCATATTTACCTCGCGTTGTATCTAAATCCATTCTACCAATAGACACATCTGGAAACAATTGTTCTAATTCCTGTTCAATTTGCTCAGTTCCAAAACCTTTTGTGTTTAATTTTTCACTTCCACAAGCACCACAATTATGAGGCATTGCTTGCCTATAGCCACAATAATGGCAACGTAATTCTTTTCTAAAACTATGAAACGTTAAACTTACATCGCATTGCGGACATTGAGGAGAAACACCACATGTTTCACATTCTACAACTGGTGCAAACCCTCTTCTATTTTGAAATAAAATAACTTGTTCTTTTTCATCTAACGCATCTTGAATCATTTCTAATAATCTATCAGAAAAATGACCTTTCATTCGTTTTTTTCTATATTTCTCCTTTACATCAACCAATTCAATTTCTGGTAATAAAACATCTCCAAATCGTCTGTTCAATTCTACAAAGCCATATTTACCTTGTTGCGCATTGTAAAAAGTTTCAACACTTGGCGTTGCCGACCCCAATAAAACTTTAGCTTTATGCTGGCTTGCTAAAACAATTGCAGCATCTCTTGCGTGGTAACGTGGAGCAGGATCATATTGCTTAAAAGAAAGCTCGTGTTCTTCATCAACAATAATAAACCCTAAATTAGAAAACGGTAAAAACAATGAAGATCTAGCACCTAAAATAAGTTGCGCTTTTTGTTTATTTTCTAATACATTATTCCATACTTCTACTCGTTCATTCATAGAATATTTTGAATGAAAGACAGATAAATATTCACCAAAATAATACTGTAATCTTTCTATTAATTGCGTGGTTAGAGCTATTTCGGGTAATAAATAAAGTACTTGCTTACCATCTTCTAATAATTGCTTTATTAATTTAGCATATATTTCAGTTTTACCACTGCTAGTAACACCTTTTAATAAAGTTACTTTCTTGGTTTCAAATGATGTTTTTATACCTTTGTACGCTTCTTGTTGATGACTTGTTAACTCTTTAATTTCTGAAGAAACTCCATTAAAATTAATACGATCTTTTTGAATAAAATAATACTCTAAAATTTCTTTATCTATCAACGATTTTAGTACAGAACTTGAAGTACCTGCTTTATCTTGAAGTACTGTAGCTTTTATTGGTTTTTTTAAACTTTGTAACTGAAAATATGTTAAAATTAATTCACGTTGTTTTTTTGCCCTACTTAACTCTTCTAATAATTTAGATAATTTATCATTTGAATCCCAAGGAGCTTTTAAACGGATATATTTTATAAGTTTTGGCTTATATTGTTCGTAAATTTGCTCTTTAACTACAATTACATTCTTCTCAATCAATGTTTTAATTATGGGAAATACATTCTTTTTACCTAAAATTTCTATAATTTTAAAAATTGAAAGTTGAGATTGATGTTGTAAGGCTTCAAAAATTAAAAATTCTTCGTCAGATAAGATTTCTTCATTGGTAAAACCGGCTACTAATTGAATTTCTGTTTCACTTTCTAATAAAAATGCACTTGGTAAAGCTGCTCTAAAAACTTCGCCTAAAGCACACATATAATAATTAGCCAACCATTCCCAATGTTTTAATTGTAGTTGGTTAACTATTGGAAACTCGTCTAAAATTTGATAAATATCTTTAGCTTCATATCCTACTGGCGCTGTATTATGAATATTGTAAACTAAGGCTGTATATATTTTAGATTTACCAAACTCTACTGCAATACGCATTCCTGGCTTTAAAAAATTAGCCTCTGCTTCAGTTATTTTATAAGTAAATAACTTAGAAAGTGGAATTGGTAATATTACGTTACAATAGTAGTTCAATCTCTAATAATTTGAATGACAAATATTATATAAAAAAATTAAAATCTGTTATATAAGTTACTTTTTTTAAGAACAAATTTATTAAATTTGAGATAATTTAAACTTAAATTAGTTTCGTATGAAAAAATACATAATTGCTAGCTTATTAGTTACTCTTTTTATTGGATGTAAAGAGAAACAAAAGAACAAAGAACAAGAAAAAGTAAATCCAGAATATGTAGCACTTCAACAAAAATCTGTTGCACTTTTTGGCTTACTACCTAAAGTTGCTGAAAACCCAAACAACCCTATTACAGAAGAAAAAGTTGCCTTGGGAAAAAAATTATATTTTGATAATAAATTATCTAAAGACAATACACAAAGTTGTAATACTTGTCATAATTTAGAAACATACGGAGTTGATAATTTAAGTACATCTCCTGGAAACGATGGTAATTTAGGTACTAGAAATTCACCTACAGTTTTTAACGCCGCATTACATATAAATCAGTTTTGGGATGGAAGAGCCGAAGATGTTGAAGAACAAGCTGGAGGACCTATATTAAATCCTGTAGAAATGGCAATGCCTAGTGAAGAAGAAGTTGTTAAAAGACTTTCTAAAGAAGAAGAATACAATGAACTATTTAAAATAGCTTTTCCTAAAGATAAAAGTCCTATTTCTTATAAAAATATTCAAGATGCCATTGGAGCTTTTGAACGTAAATTAATAACACCATCTAAATTTGACGATTTTTTAGAAGGAGATGTAACTGCTCTTACATCTACAGAAATTAAAGGTTTACAATTATTTATAGATAAAGGTTGCGTTGCTTGCCACTCTGGAACAGCTTTAGGAGGTAATATGCATCAAAAATTTGGAATATTTGATGATTATTGGAAACATACACAAAGTGAAAAAATTGATGAAGGTAAATTTGAAGTTACAGAAAAAGAATCTGATAAATATATTTTTAAATCACCATCATTAAGAAACATTGCTAAAACATATCCTTATTTTCATGATGGAAGTGTTTACGATTTAAAAGAAGCGATACAAATAATGGCTAAAGTACAACTAGATAAAGAATTTACTACTGATGAACTAGAAGCTATTTTTGCTTTTTTAAATTCTTTAACTGGAGAATTACCAGACGATATTTAAACACCTATTTTTATACATTTTAAAGTCCGATATTTTATCGGACTTTTTTTTGGCACGTTGTTTGTTTTAAAACTAACGTAGTTGCTAACTAACCAGCTATTTTAGTAGTAACCTTAAAAACAAACATTATGAAAAACAAAATACTTTTATTCGGAATCTTTTTATTAGTTAGTTTTGGAACTTTCGCTTCAAACACAACTAATACAACCTCAACAAACCATAATTCTTATAATGATTACGGAGATTCATTTACATTTGTTGAAAATGGTGTAACATTTTCTGTTTTTCAAAATGGTGAATTCGATTTTTATATAAATCCAAGTAGTAATTTTAGCGCTAACTACAATAGTAATGGTATAAACATAAGCTATAACTCTGGCTATAATTACGATGCTTATGTTCAATATGACGACTATGGAGCAATCATTCAAATAGAAAATATCCCTATTTATTACGATTATTATGGACGTGTAGTAAAAGTTGGAAATGTAGACATTAATTACAATAATAACAGATTAGTTAGATTGGGTGGACTTAGAGTATACTATGATAATTATGGATATTATTCTCACTACTCTGGCTATATAAATAGTTACAACCGTAGATATGTATTTCACCCATACCATAATTATTTTTCTAGACCATTATTCGATTTTAGAATTGTAAGTTACAAACCTTACAGACATAATTACAAACCTAATCGTTATAGATATTATAGCAATCATTCTAGAAACAAATATTATAAAAACAATAAATATTACAGCAGACATAAAACATATGCTAAAAGTAATAACAGACAACGTATAGCAACTAATGTACCTAAAAGACGAACAAGTAATATTGCTTATAAAAATACAAGTAAATCACATACTCAAGTAAAAAGAAATGTTATAGGTACTAATAGAAATTCTTCTGTAAATAATCGTACACGTAGTACTAATATAATTGGAAACGACAGAAATTCTTCTGTAAACAACCGCACACGTAGTAACACTAATATTGTTGGAAATAGAAATAGCACAGCTCAAAAAAGAAATACTAGTACAACTATAACACGTACAAAAACAGTAAAAACTAACACTCCTACTAGAACTGCCCAAAATAGGAGCTCAAATAGTTCTAAAAATAGAAGTAGTTCAATAAATCAAAATAGAACAAAAAGTTCTAAATCTTATACACCAAATAGAAGTACACAAAAAAGAAGTGTTTCTACACCTACAACTAGAAGTTCTACTAAAAGTACAGCATCTAAATCTAGCAGTAAAACTAAAAGAAGAAGTTAATAATAGTTAATTACTAACTAAAATTAGTTAAAGGTTAAATTAAAAACATCGAAATTTAAATATTTCGGTGTTTTTTTTATCTGTTTTTATAAAATAAAACGGTACTTATTGTTTTTATAATAATCTTAAAATCAAGCAATAAATTACGTTCTTTCATATAATATAAATCGTATCGTAGCTTCACATACTGCTCTTCTTTAGAACTTGCATACGGATACTCAACTTGAGCCCAACCTGTTAAACCTGGTTTAATTACATTTCTAATTGTATAAAATGGATACTCTTTACTTAATGATTCAACAAACTCTGGACGCTCTGGACGAGGCCCAATAACACTCATTTCTCCTTTTAAAATATTTATAAATTGAGGCACCTCATCTAATCTAGTATTTCTTAAAAACTTTCCGAATTTAGTAATTCTAGAGTCATTTTTTTGTGCCCACTCTGCACCATTTTTTTCGGCACCTGGAACCATAGTTCTAAATTTAATAATTTTAAACAAAACACCACCTCTACCTACTCTTTCTTGCAAATAAAATAAAGATCCTTTGTTAAAAAATAAATTTCCAATAGCTATAAAGGGAATACTTAAAATTAAAAAACAAATACCTATAAACGATATTATTATATCAAATAATCTATGAAAAATAAGATAGATTCTATTTTGGTGATTTAAACTAAAGTTTAAATAATTATAAAAATTCTCATTTAATTGACTTTCAGGAATGCATTTATAAATAAATTCCATAAATTTTTCTGAACTTGTAATAATTATACCTTCATTAAAAAGTGAAATTAACTTAGGCGTAAAATTATTTATAAATTCATTTTTTTGAAAGTCTTCAACTATAATTTCTTTAATTTTATGAGCTTTCACCAATTTTTTAAGATCTAAGTTTGTTGCTTTAATATAATTTATTGAAAGATTTTCAATGCTATTAGGACTTACATACCCCACAATATAATTATAAGGAGCTTTCATTTTTATATCCTTAATTAGAGTTTCAATAAACTCTTTGTTAGATCCAATAATTAAAATCTTATTAAAAAATAATGGTGAAAAAATAAATTGAATATAAATAAATCTCCAACAATAAATTGAAATAGTAATTGCTAAAAATAAATATACTATCTGTAACCTATTTACAGGTAAAACAGGCGTAATAAACGGCGTAAACACATAAAAAAAAGTAGTTAAAAGCCCTGTAATCAATGTGTTTTTTAAAGTTTGATAAGCATCATTTGAAACCTTTAAATTATACATTTCAAATAATTGTCCAAAAAACAACACATAACAAATTAGAACAATTAAATAACCATAAAAATTTGAATCATTAGGTTTAAAATAATGAAAATCGAAAAAATAAAACACTAAAAACAATCCAATTATTACAACTAATACATCAAAAAATCTCAATAGAAATTTTCGTTCAGAAATTGAAAAGTTAATGCTTTTTTGAAACATAAAACACCTAATTAAATTTTTTATAAATATACATACTTAGAGTTGTTTTATAATTTTAAAAATTAATTTTAAACGCAAGCTTATATTGGCAACCTAAAACACTGATAATCTAACACTAACCGCAGATAAACTACTAATTTACAAGATACTTTAAAATACTCACTACCTATTTTATAGTATAAATTGTTTAAAACTCATTTAATAACTGTTTAAATTCTGTAAAAACTAACAAAGACATTTCTAATATTTTGGTTAAATTTGCATTTTTCTAACTATATTCAAATAAATCTTACATATGATTCATTTCTTTGGAAACCAAAACAGTAAAATATATGCTGTGCAAACGTCAAAAGATTTTGCGCAAGAAAACACGCAAAAATTAAATTGGCTTTTTGGAAATCAACCAAAACTTGAAGAGGCATCTATAGATGCTTTTTTTATTGGACCACGAGCTGCTATGATTACTCCTTGGAGTACAAATGCTGTGGAAATTACACAAAACATGGCTATTGATGGTATTATTAGAATTGAAGAATTTATAGCTTCAACTAAAGATGAAGTCTTTGATCCAATGATATTTCAAAAATATTCAAGATTAGATCAAGATATTTTCACTATAAATACCAAACCTGCACCAGTTTTAGCCATTGATGACATTGCAGCTTACAACATACAAGAAGGATTGAGTTTAAGTAATGAAGAAGTTGAATACCTAAACAGCATAAGTGCAAAAATTGGCAGAAAATTAACCGATTCTGAGGTTTTTGGATTTTCACAAGTAAATTCTGAACATTGTAGACATAAAATTTTTAACGGAACTTTTATTATTGATGGTGAAGAAATGCCTTCATCATTATTTAAATTAATTAGAAAAACTTCAGAAACAAATCATAATGGAATTGTTTCTGCCTACAAAGACAATGTAGCATTTATTGAAGGACCGACCGTAGAACAATTCGCCCCAAAATCTGCCGATAAACCAGATTTTTACGAGAAAAAAGATTTTAAATCTGTAATTTCATTAAAAGCTGAAACACATAATTTCCCTACAACTGTAGAGCCTTTTAACGGAGCTGCAACAGGTTCAGGTGGAGAAATTAGAGACCGTTTAGCTGGAGGAAAAGGTTCTCTTCCTTTAGCAGGTACGGCAGTTTATATGACTTCTTATTCTCGTTTAAAAGAAAATCGTCCTTGGGAAAACGGTATGCAAGAACGTAAATGGTTATACCAAACTCCTATGGATATTCTAATAAAAGCCTCTAATGGTGCTTCAGACTTTGGAAATAAATTTGGACAACCTTTAATTTCGGGTTCTTTATTAACTTTCGAGCACGAAGAACAAGCACGTAAATTAGGTTTTGATAAGGTAATTATGCAAGCTGGCGGTATTGGTTATGGAAAAGCTGAACAAGCTTTAAAAGACACACCAAACTCGGGTGATAAAATTGTAATTTTAGGTGGTGACAACTACCGAATTGGAATGGGTGGAGCTGCAGTTTCTTCAGCAGACACTGGAGAATTTGAAAGCGGAATTGAATTAAACGCCGTACAACGTTCTAATCCTGAAATGCAAAAAAGAGCCGCAAATGCTATTCGTGGAATGGTAGAAAGCGATAAAAATAGTATTGTTTCTATTCACGATCACGGTGCAGGTGGACATTTAAATTGTTTATCTGAACTAGTTGAAGAAACTGGTGGATTAATCGATTTAGATAAATTACCAGTTGGTGACCCTACCCTTTCTGCAAAAGAAATTATTGGAAACGAATCTCAAGAACGTATGGGATTGGTTATTGGAAAAGAAGATGCTGAATACCTACATAGAGTTGCAGATCGTGAACGCTCTCCTTATTACGAAGTTGGTGATGTTACGAACAACAACCGTTTTACTTTTGAATCTAAAACTACTGGCGAAAAACCTATGGATTTAGAAATGAATGATATGTTTGGAAGTTCACCTAAAACAATTATGAACGACAAAACTGTTGTTTATGATTATTCAAACTTAGAATATTCAATCCAAAATATCTCAACATATTTAGAACAAGTATTGCAGTTAGAAGCCGTTGCTTGTAAAGATTGGTTAACAAATAAAGTAGACCGTTGTGTTGGTGGTAAAGTTGCCAAACAACAATGTGCCGGACCGCTACAATTACCTTTAAATAATGTGGGTGTAATGGCTTTAGATTATAACGGAAAAGAAGGTATTGCCACTTCAATAGGTCATTCACCTGTTGCAGCGCTTATAGATCCTGTTGCTGGTAGTAGAACTGCCATTGCAGAATCTCTATCTAATATTATTTGGGCGCCTATTAAAAATGGTTTAAAAGGTATTTCTTTGTCTGCAAACTGGATGTGGCCTTGTAAAAATGAAGGTGAAGACGCTCGTTTATACAAAGCTGTTGAAGCTGTTTCAAATTTTGCTATTGAATTGGGTATTAATGTACCAACAGGTAAAGATTCTTTATCTATGAAACAGAAATATCCTAACAACGAAGTAATTGCACCTGGAACAGTAATTATTTCCGCAGCCGGAAATTGTACTGATATTAAAAAAGTTGTAGAGCCTGTTTTACAAAAAGATGGTGCTTCAGTTTATTATATCAATCTTTCGCAAGACGATTTTAAATTAGGAGGCTCTTCTTTTGCACAAACACTCAATAAAATTGGAAATGACGCGCCAACTATTAAAGATACTGCTTTTTTTAAAAATGCATTTAATACCATTCAACAATTAATTTCTGAAGAAGCTATTGTTGCTGGTCACGATATAGGAAGTGGTGGTTTAATTACTACATTGCTTGAAATGTGTTTTGCCGATACTGATTTAGGTTTAAAAATAGATTTCTCAGTTTTTGAAGAAAAAGACATTATCAAATATTTATTTTCTGAAAATATTGGAATTGTTTTTCAAGCAAAAGAAAACGCTTTGGTTGAGGATAAACTAACTAAAAATAATGTTTCTTTTTACAAACTAGGTACCGTAACTAATGAAGCAACATTAGATTTTGGCCCTTGTAAATTAGACATTGCAAAATACAGAGATATTTGGTTTGAAACCTCTTATTTATTAGACAATAAACAAACAGCAAATAATTTAGCTAAAGAACGTTTTAATAATTATAAAGTACAACCTTTAAAATATACATTCCCAGATCACTTTACAGGAAAACTTCCAGAAATTGATGCAACAAAACCAAGGCCAAAAGCAGCTATTATTCGTGAAAAAGGATCGAATTCTGAACGTGAAATGGCTAATGCAATGTATTTAGCTGGTTTTGATGTAAAAGATGTGCATATGACCGATTTAATTTCTGGTCGTGAAACCCTAGAAGACATTCAATTTGTAGGTGCTGTTGGCGGATTTAGTAATTCAGATGTTTTAGGCTCTGCAAAAGGTTGGGCTGGTGCATTTTTATACAATGAAAAAGCAAAAACAGCGCTACAAAATTTCTTTAAAAGAGAAGATACCTTATCTGTTGGAATTTGTAATGGTTGCCAGTTGTTTATGGAATTAGAAGAAATAAATCCAGAACACGAAATACACGGAAAAATGTTACATAACGATTCTCACAAACACGAAAGTAATTTTACTTCAGTAACTATTCAAGAAAATAATTCGGTAATGCTTTCTAGTTTAGCTGGAAGTACATTAGGAGTTTGGATTTCACACGGAGAAGGAAAATTTAACTTACCAATGGAAGAAAGCGCATACAATATTGTAGCTAAATATGGTTACGAAGGTTATCCTGCAAACCCAAATGGTTCAGATTATAATACAGCAATGATGAGCTCTAAAGATGGTAGACATTTAGTAATGATGCCACATATTGAACGTTCTATTTTTCAATGGAACTGGGCAAACTACCCTGCTGGAAGAAAAGACGAAGTTTCTCCTTGGGCTGAAGCTTTTGTAAATGCTAGAAAATGGCTTACCAAATAAGAATAATGCATATCTAATAAAGGCTCTCTAATGAGAGCTTTTTTTATGCTTTTAATTCAATAATTCTTTACATTAAATGTAAAAATTAAAACGTGAGAAATTCTTATAAATTATTTTAAAAACATATCATTCAATAGTTTACATTTGCATTTTTTAAATTGAATTAAGCCAAATGAATATTCCTGAAAAATATAAACACATTATTGAATTAGGGAAAGCCCTTCATATTTATGGTGTGCCTTCTTACAAAGTGCAATCTTATTTAACTAAAGTGTCTAAAACGGAAGATATAAAAGGTGTGTTTATGGACTTACCTACTTGGATAAATTATGTATTTTATGAAGATGAACAAACCTATAATTATATAGAATGTATTCCTCCTGGAGTTTTAAATTTAGGTGGATTATCTCGTGTAGATGAAGTTACAAATAAAGTAATTTCAAAAGAAATTGACAGTACAGAAGTAGTTCTAGAATTAGACAAAATCAATAAAGAGTCCACTAAAATTAATCATTTTATATTAACTGTTTCTTATGCAGTGGCTTCAGGAGCATTTAGTTTAATGATTGGCACTAACTGGATTTCTTTAATTTTCGCATTGATTTTAGGTGCATTGGTTTATCCACTTGTTTATTTATCTACCAGATCTAATTATTTAGAAACCGTTTTAGAATCTTTAGCCTCTTTTATAGTAACAGTACTTGCTAGTTTATTACATTTAATATTTCCTGAACTTAATGTTGGAATCATAATTTTATCTTCCATAATTATTTTTATTCCCGGGTTATCAATAACTACAGCCTTAGAAGAAATAACATCAAAAAGTTTAGTCTCTGGCGGAGCAAAGTTGTTTGATTCAATTATATCTTTATTTAAACAATTTTTTGGAGTATTATTAGGTTTAGCTTTAATGGCTTCTATTATTGATTTTAAGCAATTAGTTCATGTTTCCAATTTACCACATTGGATTATGTTTAGTGGTATTCCCTTATTTTCTATAAGTCTTTTAGCTATTTTTCAAGTACGAAAAAAAGATATGGTTTTTGGTGCAGTTACTGGAGTTCTTGTATTTTTTACTACTGTATTATTTTCAGGATATGGTGTGCTATTTAGTACTTTTATTGGTACAATTATGGCTGTTGCTATTAGTCACTTTTTTAATAGAATTACAAAAACACCAAAAACAGTATTTTTAACACAAGGTATTGTAATGCTTGTTCCAGGTAGTAAATCTTTTATGGGATTAAGCAATTCTTTTTTAAATTCATCAATTATAATTGCTGATAATATTTACGAACAAGTAGCTTATACTTTAATGGGAATTATTGGTGGTTTATTGTTTTCTGGAGTATTTAGAAAACGTTAATTAAGAAGATTTAATTAAAAAAACATCTAAAACGTCTAGAAACCCGTCATTATGAATTTATTTCAGAATCTTATCTAATAAAATCAATTACTATTAGAACCTGAATTTCTAAACTCTCAAATTTCTTATTTTAAAATAAGTTATGGATGAGTAAATAAATTCAGATCAACTAAATTTACAATTATTCCTTAATAATTTTAATAGTTTTAGGTTTATCTAACATAATTTTTGCTAAATAAACTCCAGTAGGCAAATCTTCTAAAGAAATTACTACTTTTCCATAGTCAACATTATATGTTTTTGATGAAATTAATTGCGAATGCATCGTAAATAATTCAATTTTTACATTATCCATTTCAACAGGTAAATTAATTGCTAATTTTCCATTTGTTGGATTTGGATATGCTGTAATGGTTTCAAATAAATCTATTTGTTTTGATAAAACACCTTCACATTCTATATTGGTTTTAACTTGAATAACATCTCCATGCATAACATCTAATGAAAATGAATTATTCATAGTTACAAAAGCTTCTTTCCCATTTATAGAAATATTATAAGGAGCAGTACCTTTTTCAATATCAATAATTACTTTGTTTGAAGTAATTGACGTTTTACCAGATATAGTTGTACCAGCTTCAACAATAGCATTAAAACACTGTTCAAAGCTTTCTCCTTCTACTGAAATACAAAAATCGTGGTTTTTTGGTTCTAACCCATCAACTTCTAAACTATTATTAAATCTATATGTTTCTTCATTAATGGTTATTACATAATCTAAATTTTCTTCAGTAGTAATTATTATTTTTCCGTTGTCTTTATTCGGACAAGTTTCACTAACAGTTTCAATTTTAAAATTATTTGCAGGTAAAACAAAACAACCAACTTCATTTACAGTTGCTCCAACTGTTGTATTATTACATTGATCAACATTATTCATAACACCATCATTATCATCATCTAATTGACTTTCTGAACAACCTTCTGCATCAACCACTTCACCTGCTGTTGTATTATTACATTGATCAACATTATTCATAACACCATCATTATCATCATCTAATTGACTTTCTGAACAACCTTCTGCATTAACTGCTTCGCCTGCTGGTGTATTGTTACATTGATCAACATTATTCATAACACCATCATTATCATCATCTAATTGACTTTCTGAACAACCTTCTGCATCAACCACTTCACCTGCTGGTGTATTGTTACATTGATCAACATTATTCATAACACCATCATTATCACTATCGTCACTTAAATCCTTTGCAACTCCATAAAACTCAATTTCTACAATGGTATTCCAACCACTTGGTCTAGCTGGTTGACCAAAACCTATAATTTTTACATATTTGGTTCCAGTTGCTACCTGCGGTAAAAGAAAATTTGTGAATTCATCAGCTTCGGTAGCACAGACAAGATTACTTTCACCAAACGGATTTGTAAATGCAGTATCATCAGTAGTTGTAGAAGAAACTAATATTTTAAACTCATAAGTTTTACCATTAGTTGCCATATAATCAACTAATTTCAAATCAAAACTACCACCTAAATCGTAAATAATTTCACCTACATTTGTACCTTCATTAATTTCTGAAATCTCATTGTTACCAGACCATTGCGTATCAGTATCTTTATCTAAACTATGTATTGCAATATTGTTTTTAGAATCTGTTATTTCTTCATGAAATACTGAATAAACAGCTACATTATCGTTTATAGACCCATCATTAATAAGTTTAAGGCCATATGTTGGTGGCACGCCATTTTGAATAATGGTTAATGTTTTTACTATAGCATCTTCATCTGTATTTTGCGTAAAGGTTACTGTACCGGTTCTTTCTGTAGTTGTTGTATTTGAAGTAACTGAAAGAGAAATTTCTGCATCACCAGTTGCTGAATTTAGATCAATAGTTATCCAATCATCATTAGAAACAGCTGTCCAACTTACATTTGCATTCACTGAAACATTATAGCTATCAGCTTCATAATTAAGTGCTGGTAAAGAACTAACAATTAAAGATTCACTAATTTCAATTGTACAATCACCGTCTGTTATTTTAGCTCCAGTATTATCTAAAAAGCAAGCTCCAATTCCGTAGCCAACCATAGTATCTGTTGTTGGTTTATACATTCCCATATCTGCACCTTTACCATCTGCACCTGAAAAAGTATAAATTTCGCCATCTGCAATTGCATTAATTGCTGTTTCTTCTGTAAAACCATCATTAGTTACTCCTAAATTGGTTCCATTATAAACATTTCTATTGTATGTTAGAGCTGTTCCTAAACTAGAATATTGTCCAGAAATAACATCTGTTAAATTTGCATTATTTGGCGTAAAATAAATTAAATTATTAGTTATATCTCCGGTTGGATCGGTTGATCCTTTATCTGTATTATAATACAAAGGAGCATTTGTATTAATAATAGTATTGTTAGAAACATTAATATTTGTAGTTTTTTGATACCCATTTGAAACATTGGTAGAATTACAATCAACATCCGCTTTATCACTTCCACCAATAAACGTGATTCCATTATTCCATTTTGCTTGATCTACAACTGTAATACAATCTTGAATATAATTATTGGTTATATTATGGTAACTGTCTGTAATTCTAATACCTCCAGTACCATCAACATTTTCACCTAAAAAGTAATTTCCTTCAACAGTAGCTTTAGAACCATGTCTAAGTACTAAAGAACCTCTAGATCTTCTAAAAGTATTATTAATATAGGTATTGTTTTTACTTTTATTAGTAATAATTTCATTCTCTCCATTAGCTTCAACAAAATAATTATTGCTAACTGTAGCACCACTATTTACATTTTGATATTCACTAGTACCTATACGAATTGTTTCACTATCTCCAGAATTACTTAATGATGCATCCATTTTAGCAAAATTGTAAAAATAATTATTGCTAATAGTATGCCCAACTAGTTCACAACTATTATTAATTTCTGGTTCACCATCTGCAACTGGTGGAAATGCATTATAAGCATATTCTGCTAATATTAAAGCACCTGCACTTTCTTTATTCATAAAAGAACAATTAATAACAGTATTAAATGTTCCGTACAATACAATCCATCTATGTTTTGTAATTGATCCTTCAGCTAAATCATCGGCCTTATCATCTGGTTCTATCTCTAAACCATCTATTGCACAATTTTGAATGGTACTATGATTTGCATAATCATAACCATTTCTAAATTCAATAAAATTACTAGCACCATAACCACCTTTCCAATAAAATCCATCTACAACAACATAATCTCCACCAATGCTCATTTTTAATCCGCCAGTAAAAGTAACACCACCTGGCGTTTCAGCTCTAAATATAATAGGCTTCTCCGCAGTACCGTTTCCAACAAATTTTATACGCTCATCCGTATCATAAACTCCATTTGCTAATATAATTTCATCACCAGCCACATAGGTGTATTCTTCTAATTCTTCTGGATCATCTATATTATAAATTGTTTGAGAAATTGAAAGCTGTGTTATTAGTAAAAATAAAACACTAACAATAATACGTATTTGATTGTATTTGTTTTTCATATTTACAAGTAGTATAAATTATATTTGGTTTAATTTAAAACTGGTTTACCAATTTGGTTTACCAAATATATGGATTATTCTACTATAAACAAATAGTTTATATCTATAAAATAGCGTATTAATACAACAAAGGAAATACTTAAATAATAATGCCTGTTTTAAAAACTAATCTCCTAATTGTTTAATTTTAAATTTATCTAATTCTGCAGCTGTATGTTCATTTTTCATAATAGTTTCAATTTTAGATACTATTTCAGGATATTTTAATGCAACATCTGTAGTTTCTGATGGATCATTTTTTAAATTGTATAATTCTAAGGTCTTATTTCCTTTAAATATTTTTTTTCTTACAGCTTTCCACTCTCCCATTCTTACAGCTTGTTGCCCTTTTTGAGCAGGAAATTCCCAATATAAAAATTCATGATTTTCTTGATTATCTTTTCCTAATAAAGTTGGTAAAAAACTAATACCATCAATATCATTTGGTACTTCAGTATTTACAAGCTCACCAAGTGTTGGCATTACGTCCCAAAAAGCAGAAATATGATTAGTTTTACTTCCTGCTTTAATTTTTCCAGGCCAACTTGCAATCATTGGTACACGTATTCCTCCTTCATAAGTAAAACCTTTAGTATGTCCATAATTATTATTAAAAGGTCCAGCACTATTAAAAAATTGAGCATCTACACCACCTAAATAACTAGGACCATTATCGCTTGTAAAAACTACTATGGTATTTTCATATAAATTTAACTCTTTTAATTTAGCTATAATTTCTCCAACTTGATCATCTAAATAAGAAATCATTCCTGCATAAGCTGCATGTGGATATCTATGAGGAAAGTAGCCTTTATCACCTAAATAAGGCGATTCATCTCCAAACAACTCAACATATTTCTCTACATATTTATGTGGAACTTGCAAAGGTAAATGAGGTAAAGGAGTAGCATAATACATAAAAAATGGTTGTTCTTTATTTTCTTCAATAAAATTTAATACTTCTGTTTGCATTTTAGCTGGCGCATAATCTACTTGTTCGTACTTACTATAACTTGCAATATCCATTGGATCTACACCTTTATCTAATTTTGTTCCTGGAACTACTAAATTATTATTTAACCATTCTCTTTCTTCATTTTTCCATAAATGTTTTGGATATAGTTGATGTGCTTGTCTTTGGCAGTTATACCCATAAAAAAAATCGAATCCACTTTTTGTTGGTATTCCTTCTGTTAACGGAGCTCCTAATCCCCATTTTCCAATAATTGCTGTTTTATAACCTGCCTTTTGCATCACTTTTCCAATTGTTTCGGTAGTATTTAAAATTGGACGTTGACCTTCTAAATTTGGATCATTTATTGCTGCTTCAAAATTCCAAACATCTCCCCTTTCATCCCATTCATCGTTTCCTCTAATTCTTGCATGTCCTGCATGTTTTCCAGTCATTAACATATATCTAGAAGGAGCACAAACAGGAGCTCCAGAATAATGTTGCTTAAATAACATTCCAGAATTTGCTAACGCATCAATATTTGGCGTTTTAATTTTTTCTTGACCATAAACACCTAATTCTCCATACCCCAAATCATCGGCTAATATGTAAATTACATTTGGTTTTGTTGCATTTGGTTTTGTAGATACTTCTTTACAAGCACTTAAGTTTACTAATAAAACTAATAGTAAGGCTATTCTTCTGAATTCTAATTTCATATTATGAAGCATTAAAAATATTAATAGTATAAAAGTACTAAAATATTTAATAAACGTATTAAATACAATTATTAATATTTTATATTTAAATCGTTCGTTCTAATTTTAGCTAGTTTAGTATTTAATTTACGTTTCATTTTTTTTACAACACGTCTATATTTTGGGTTTTCTGCTAAATTTGTAAATTGTTGTGGATCATTTTTCATATCAAAAAGTTCTATTCCTGCTGTTGCATCTTCATTGTATTGAATGTATGCCCATTTTTTTGTCCTAATCAAAAGAGTTTTTCCACCTTGACTTACTGAAAAAGCCATATTTCTTACTTTTTTCTTCGAATTAGAAAGTAACGGTGTTAAATCTTTTCCTTGAATGTGTTTTGAAACTTTTAATCCAGCTAACGATGCTAAGGTTGGATATAGATCCAATAATTCAGTAAAAGAATTACAAACAGCAGGCTCTTCTCCTGGGACTTTAATAATCATTGGAACTCTTACAGATTCTTCGTGTAAACTAACTTTCATCCAAAAATCATGTTCCCCTAAATGAAATCCGTGATCTGAAGTAAAAACAACAATAGTATTTTCTTCTAAGCCTTCATCTTTTAAAGCTTTTAAAACTTTTCCAACCTGTGCATCCATATAAGAAACACTTGCATAATATGCTGCTATTGCTTTCTTCTCTTGCTCTAAACTCATTTGAGCATTTTTACTATTAACATAATTAATTCCTCGTTTTGGAATATCATTCCAATCTCCATCTATTTTTTTAGGAACTTTTATTTCTTCAAAAGGATAAGGTTTAAAGTAGTTTTTTGGAGCTACAAAAGGCACATGAGGCCTAACAAAACCTACAGCTAAAAAGAAAGGTTCATGTTTATGTTTTTTAATAAGTTCTATTGCCTTTTTAGCGGTTTTACCATCAGAATGTACAAAATCATCTCCAACTGCTTTAACAATAGTCATAACATTTCCTCCTTTTCTTTCTAGCGTTCCATCAGGATTACCTTGTATTAATTCAGCTTCACCTTTAGCTTTCCATTCTGGACCTTGACTATTAAAACGTTCTGTCCATGAAGCCTCATCATCTTGTCCATTTGAACCTGTTTCAATATCAATTGGAACACCCATATGGTAAATTTTACTTACTCTAGCAGTATAATATCCATTATTTTTAAATAACTGAGGTAAAGTATTTCTAGAATCTCCAATATTTTCTCTTCCACTTACATAACCATACGTTTTAATTGCACTTGGATAATAGCCTGTTAACAATGAAGCTCTTGAAGGCCCACATACTGGATATTGGCTATAAGTTTTTGTAAATCGTGTACCTTGAGAAGCGAGCTTATCTATATTAGGTGTTTTACAAACATTTTTTTCATAAGAAGAAACCGCAGTTGTTGTTAAATCATCTGAAATAATAAATAGCACATTAGGCTTTTTCTTTTGTTGTGAAAAAATAAGTGAAGTAAATAAACTAAAAATTAAAAAATATTGGAATTTCATATAATATATATTAGCACTCTAAATATACTATAATTCAAATTTCTTTTAATTTAATTTAGACGAATAACAGTTTATAGCATTTAAACTTTAAACAATGACTTTCTTTAAATCTATTTTTTTCTGCGTTATTACAATCAATTTTTTTAATAAAATTGAAACAATTAAAGCTATCACAAACAAACCAGCAAAAACAGCTAATGTAATATCTAAAGATCCTGTGCTTTTTTTAATTACATCATAGATTGTTGGTCCCACAATTCCTGCAATTGCCCAAGCAGATAAAACTCTACCATTAATAACACCTAAATCTTTTGTCCCAAATAAATCACCAACAATTGCAGGTAAAATAGCATAACCAGCTCCGTACATTGTAATTACGGTAAATAATACTGCTAAAAACATCCATTCAGAATCTATTTTTGGAAGAAAATAAAAAGCGAAAATTTGAAAAACAAAAAATAATATAAATATATTTATTCTTCCCAAATAATCTGATAAACTCGACCAAAATAGACGTCCTAAACCATTAAAAACACCTATAAAACCAACTATAGCAGCAGCTTCAATTGGTGTATAATTTAATTTTTCTTGCATCATAGGACTTGCAGCTGCAATTAAAGAAATACCACAGGCAATATTAATAAACATCATAATCCATAAATAATAAAAAGACGTTGTTTTTAAAGCTTCTTTTGAGCTTATAGTCGCTAAATCTTTTTGTACGTTATTTCCTTTTCCAGGTATAAAACCCTCAGGTAAATATCCATCTGGTGGAGTTGATAAATAACTTGCAGAAACTAAAATAAGTATCATATAAATGATACCTAGAATATAAAAAGTATTAGCTACACCAACATTTTCAAACAATTTTTGCATAATAGGACCAAAAATTAAAGCTGCAAAACCAAAACCCATAATTGCCATACCAGTAGCTAACCCTCTTCTATCTGGAAACCATTTTATTAGTGTACTTACTGGTGCAATATATCCTAGACCTAAACCAATTCCACCAATAACACCATAACATATAAAAAACAACGATAATGAAGTAATTTGAACAGCTAATCCAGCACCAATAATACCTATACCATAAAATATACCTGCTATTATACCACTTTTTTTAGGTCCCATTTTCTCTACCCATTTACCCAAAAATGTTGTTGTTAAACCTAAAAACAATATAGCTAATTTAAAAGCCCATTTTATATCACCTCCTTCAACTTCAAAAATATTTTTTACTGGGTTTGTCATTACTGAATAGGCATATACAGAACCTATAGATATATGAATTCCAATTGCAGATAATGCGATTAACCAACGGTTTTTTAATTTTTGTTTCATGCTATATTATTTACTTTTATAAAGAATTCTAGTTAATTTTTACTTCTTTAAAATATTCTTTTAAAATTTTTGAAGCATTTTCTAATTCCTCCGGTGTATTTTCTCTCGCTTCTTCTAATTGATACTCCCAACCTAAAGCTTTCCATTTGTGAATACCTAATTTATGATAAGGTTGAATCTCAATTTTTTCTATGGTTTTATACTTTTTAAAGTGTTTACCCAAGGCATGTAATAATTCTGGTTTATTAGTTATTTCAGGAATTAAAACATAGCGTAACCACATGTTTTTGCCTGAAGCCTCTCTATATGCAGCAAACTTAAATGTTGTTTCTTTATTGCGCATTCCAGTTAATGCAACATAGCCTTCTTCAGTCATATGTTTTATATCTAGCATTACCAAATCGGCATAATTATCTAACAATTCTTTTGTGAAATGATTTAAAATTCTTCCGTTAGTATCTATATTAGTGTGGATTTTTTCTTCTTTTAATCTTTTAAAAAACGGAATTAATTGTTTTGCTTGCAATAAAGGTTCTCCTCCAGAAACTGTTACTCCTCCAGTTTTACCAAAATAAGGCTTCATTTTTATGGCCATAGCAACCAAATCTTCAATGTTATATTCCATACCTCCAGAAGTTTGAATGGTATCTGGATTATGACAATACAAACATTTAAGTTTACAACCTTGTAAAAAAATAACCAATCTTATTCCGGGACCGTCATGCGTTCCAAAAGATTCTATTGAATGTACTTTTAATATTTCCTCAGTTGTTTTGATAAAGCAAAAGTTTAAAAATTAAGCATCAAAAAATATTTATTCTGATGCTTAATTATATTCATATTTTTAATATTAGCTACATAGATTCGTGAAAAGAACGTGTAATAACCTCTTGTTGTTGTTCTTTTGTTAAACGTACAAAATTTACTGCATAACCAGAAACACGAATTGTTAACTGTGGGTATTCTTCTGGTCGTTCCATAGCATCTAATAATGTTTCTTTATTTAATACATTAACATTTAAATGTTGTGCATTTCTAGAAAAATAACCATCTAAGGTAGTTACTAAATTATTAATTCTATCTTCTTCGTTTGCTCCTAAAGATTTTGGAACAATTGAAAATGTATTAGAAATTCCGTCTTGAGAATCTTTATAATTAATTTTAGCTACAGAATTTAATGAAGCTATTGCGCCATTTTTATCTCTACCGTGCATTGGATTTGCTCCTGGAGCAAAAGCAACACCATAAGCTCTACCATCTGGTGTAGCTCCCGTTTTTTTACCATAAGAAACATTTGAAGTAATTGTTAATACAGACATTGTAGGTTCTGCATTTTTATATACTGGTAATTGTTTCAATTCATTATTAAAATCAGCTACAGCTTGTGTTGCAAGTGCATCTACTCTATCATCATCATTACCATAGCAAGGAAATTCTCCTTCAATTTTAAAATCTACAGTTAAACCTTCTTCATTTCTAATAGGTTTTACTTTTGCATATTTTATGGCTGATAAAGAATCTGCAACAATTGATAAACCAGCAATACCATATGCTATATTTATTGATGGATTTGTATCAATTAAAGCCATTTGTGCTTTTTCATAATAATATTTATCGTGCATATAATGAATAATATTCATAGAATCGTTGTATACACGTGCAACTTCTTTCATTGCAATTTTAAAATTAGCCATTACAGTATCAAAGTCTAAATACTCGTCAGTATAAGCTGGTATTCCATCAACAACTTGTGTTCCTGTAAACTCACATCTACCACCATTTATAGCTAATAATAATGTTTTAGCTAAATTGGTTCTAGCTCCAAAAAATTGAATAGATTTTCCTAATTCTTGATAAGAAACACAGCAGGCAATACCATAATCATCAGACCCACGGTTTTCACGCATTAAGTTATCATTTTCAAACTGAATTGATGAAGTATCAATTGATACTTTTGCACAGTAATCTTTAAAATTTTGAGGTAAACTATAAGACCAAAGAATTGTAATATTTGGCTCTGGTGATGGTCCTAAGTTATACAATGTATTTAAAAAACGGAATGATGTTTTAGTTACTTTAGTTCTTCCATCAGAAAACATACCTCCAATAGCTTCTGTTACCCAAGTTGGATCACCTGCGAAAATTTCGTCGTAAGCAGCCATACGTAAATGACGTACCATTCTTAACTTCATAACAAATTGATCTATATACTCTTGAGCTTCAACTTCAGAAATTAACCCTTTTTGTAAATCATTCTCAATATATACATCTAAAAATGTAGAAACATTTCCTAAAGACATTGCAGCACCATCTTGTTCTTTTACGGCTGCTAAATATCCCATATATGTCCATTGAACGGCTTCTTGAGCATTTACAGCTGCACGAGATAAGTCTAAACCATATGTTTTTCCTAAGGCTATCATTTCACTTAAAGCCCTTATCTGTTCAGCTACTTCTTCTCTTAAACGAATTACGCTATCTGTCATTGGTCCTTTTATTGAAGCCAAATCAGCTTTTTTAGACGCAATTAAAAAGTCTATACCATATAATGCAATTCTACGATAATCACCAATAATTCTTCCTCGTGCATAATTATCAGGTAAACCTGTTAAAAACCCTAATGAACGGAATTTTTTAATTTCAGCAGTATACGCATCAAAAACACCATCGTTATGTGTTTTAACATATTTAGAAAATAAGTTAGTTAATGTTTTGTTTGGTTCTACTCCATGTTCAGATAATGCCTTTTGTACAACTTTAAAACCTCCAAAAGGTTTCATTGTTCTTTTTAATAATTGATCTGTTTGCAAACCAACAATTACTTCGTTCTCTTTATCTATATACCCAGCTTCAAATGCAGCTATAGTAGAAATAGTTTCTGTATCTAAAGAACGTACTCCATTGTTTTTTCTTTCTTCTAATGTTGCTTTTTTACAAATTTCCCATAATTTTTCAGTTTTTGAACTTGGTCCAACTAAAAATTCATGTGTACCATAATAAGGTGTTACATTATTTAATACAAAATCCCTAACATTAACTGTTTTATTCCAAATTCCACTTTTAAAATCGATTTCTGTCATTTTTTTATTGTTTAAAAAACTTTAAAATATTTGCTTAATTCTCATTACAAATTTAAGTCTAAAAGCCATAAAAAACACCCTATTTAAGACTAAATAGACTTTTATTTTTCACTTATTTACTAAAACGATTGAAGTATATAGCTAGAGAAATGTTTTTAAAAATGCAATAAAAAGTTTAGGTATTAAAATATCAATTTAATACATTTTCAAGTTAATTTAAGATATATTAATTTTATCTAAAATACACTAAAAAGGCTTAAAAAAGACATTTATTTAAAATATTATAAAAAAAACACTCGTTAAAAAGATAAATATGTAAAAAAAGAATATTTTTTGAGCTTAAATATTTAGTATCGTTAAATTAACTAAAATTCATAATTTGCAAAATCAGTTTTTAATTTATATTTTGCATTAACCAACTTGTCTTTTTAATATAATGACTCAAACAGCTACTAGATTATTTGATTTTGCATACTTGCAATTAAAATACAATCAACAAGAAAAATTATTTAACACAAAAGTTAATAATTCTTGGGTTGCAACATCAACTTTAGAATACTTAGAACTTGCAAATAAAATTAGTAGAGCATTATTAAGGTTAGGTGTTAAACCTGGGGATAAAATTGCCGTAGTTACCTCCACAAATAGAATTGAATGGAACATTTTAGATATTGCAGTTTTACAAATTGGAGCCATAAATGTACCGTTATACCCTACAATTTCATCTAAAGACTATGCGTATATCATCAATCATTCAGATGCTGTTTATTGCTTTGTCTCCGATGAATATTTAGCAAAAAAAGTATCTAAAATAAAAGACCAAACACAGTTAAAAGACATTTACTCTTTTGATACATTAAAAAATATATTATCTTGGAAATCCTTATTAAAATTAGGTGAAGACACTTCAAATCAAAAAAATGTAAATTCTCTTAAAAACAAAGTCGACAAAAAAGACTTAGCAACTATTATTTATACGTCTGGAACAACAGGAATACCAAAAGGAGTTATGCTAAGTCATCAAAATATTGTAGAAAACACCTATGTCAGCTCTAAAGCTTTAGCCTTAGATGCAAAAACATATAAAGTTTTAAGTTATTTACCTGTTTGTCATATTTTTGAACGTTTTGCGCTTTATTACTACCAATTAATGGGTTTTGAAATTTATTTTGCAGAATCTATAGATAAATTAGGTGATAATTTGCGAGAAGTTAAACCACATTTTATACCTGTTGTTCCTCGTTTATTAGAAAAAATTTACGATAAAATTGTAGACAAAGGAAGCAACCTTACTGGTATTAAAAAACTATTATTCTTTTGGGCTTTAGACCTTGCAAAAAACTATCAACCATATAATAAAAATGGCTGGTGGTATCATTTTCAACTAAAAGTTGCAAACAAAATAATTTTTAATAAATGGCGAGAAGCTTTAGGCGGAAACATTAAATTTTTAGTTTCAGGAAGTGCTCCTCTTCAACCAAAATTAATTCAAGTATTTACTGCAGCAAATATTCCAGTTTTTGAAGGTTATGGAATGACAGAAACTTCACCTGGAATTTCTATAAACGATTTTAGAAATAAAAGCTTTAAAATAGGTACAGTTGGCAAAGCTCTAGAAGCTATAGAAATTAAAATAGCAACCGATGGTGAAATATTGGTAAAAGGAAGTAATGTTATGCTAGGGTATTACAAAAACGAAGATCTTACTAAAAAAACTATCATAAATAATTATTTACATACCGGCGATATTGGAGAACTAGACAATGAAGGTTTTTTAAAAATTACCGATAGAAAAAAAGAAATGTTTAAAACTTCTGGAGGTAAATACATTGCCCCTGCTGTACTAGAAAACAAATTAAAAGAATCTCGTTTTATAGAACAAATAATGGTTATTGGTGAAGGTAAAAAAATGGCCGCAGCAATAATACAACCTCATTTTGAATTTTTAAATGAATGGTTGAAACGAAAAAAAATTAAAACTGACGCTTCTTTAAATGCATTAATAACCAATAAAAAAGTAATAAAACGCATTCAAAAAGAAATTGACCAAGCAAACAAAAAATTTGGTCAATGGGAACAAATAAAAGTTTTTGAATTAACTTCAGAAGTTTGGAGTATAGAAAACGGATTACTAACCCCAACAATGAAAATAAAAAGAAATGCTATTAAAAATAAATACCAAAAATTAATTGATAAAATATATTTAACAACAAAGTAGCCTACTTAGTAACTTCTGTTCTTGTAAAATTATTTAATATTTTATACTTTGCAACGCTACATAAAACCAAACATACATGTCTAAACACATAACTAAATTATTTGAGTTTGCATACCACCAACTTGAAACTTATAAATTACCAAATGCTTTCAATACCAAATATAATGGTGAATGGAAGGCTACTTCTTCACAAGAATTTATTAATAAAGGAAACACTCTTAGCCGTGGATTACTTAAATTAGGAGTAAAACCAGGAGATAAAATAGCTGTTATTTCTTCTAATAATAGAACAGAGTGGAATCTTTTAGATTTTGCTTTACTACAAATAGGCGCTATAAATGTTCCTATTTACCCAACAATATCTGAAGAAGATTATTTATACATTTTTAACCACGCAGAAGTTTCTTACTGCTTTTTATCTGATAAAGATTTATATAAAAAAGCCAAAAGTATTGGAAAAGAAGTGCCATCTTTAAAAGAAATATATTCATTTGATACATTAAAAAAGTGTAAAAATTGGAATGAAATTATAGAATTAGGGAAAGATGAAAGCTTACAGGCTGAAGTAGATAAAATAAAAGAAGAAGTAAAAACAGATGATTTAGCTACAATTATTTATACATCTGGAACAACAGGAAAACCAAAAGGTGTTATGTTATCTCATAAAAACATAGTAACAAATGTTTTAGATAGTGTACCTAGACTTCCTTTAGAATTTGGAAAAATTACAGCCTTAAGTTTTTTACCTGTCTGCCATGTATTTGAACGAATGTTACATTATTTATACCAATACACAGGAACTTCAATCTATTTTGCAGAAGGGATGGATACAATAGTAGATAATCTTAAAGAGGTGAAACCGCATTTTATGACCGTTGTTCCACGTTTATTAGAAAAAGTATATGATAGCATTATTAATAAAGGTTCAGAATTAAAAGGAATTAAAAAATTACTGTTCTTTTGGGCTGTAGATTTAGCCCTTAAATATGAACCATACAACGCAAATGGCTGGTGGTACGAACAAAAATTAAAAATAGCAAACAAATTAATTTTTAGCAAATGGCGTGAAGCTTTAGGTGGAAGAATGGCAACTATGGTATCTGGTAGTGCAGCACTTCAACCAAGACTTTCAAGAGTATTTGCAGCAGCACAAATGCCTGTAATGGAAGGTTATGGATTAACAGAAACATCTCCTGTAATCTCTGTTAATATGATTAATGGCAATATGTTTAGAATTGGAACTATTGGAAAAACAATAGACAATGTAACTGTAAAAATAGCTGAAGATGGTGAAATCTTAGTAAAAGGTCCAAATGTAATGCAAGGTTATTATAAAGACCCTGAACGTACTGCAAGTGTTATGACTGGTGAGTATTTTCATACTGGTGATAAAGGAGAATTTGATAAAGATGGGTTTTTATCTATTACAGGACGTAAAAAAGAAATATTTAAAACCTCTGGTGGAAAATACGTAGCCCCTGCCCTTCTAGAAAATGAAATGAAACAATCTCGTTTTATAGAACAAATATTAGTTGTAGGTGAAGGTCAAAAAATGCCTGGAGCTATTGTACAACCTAACTTTGAATTTATTAGAGATTGGGCACGTATTCATCAAGAACAAGTTTCAGAAGACAATCAAGAATTAATAGATAACCCAAAAGTAATTAAACGTATTAGCAAAGAAATTAAAAAAGGAAATAAAAACTTTGCAAAATGGGAAACTATTAAACGTTTCGAATTAACACCAGATGTTTGGAGTATTGAAAACAACCTGCTTACTCCTACAATGAAACCTAAACGAAACGAAATTTTAAAGAAATACACTCATTTATATAATAAAATATATGAAAATAACCCTAAATAAAGGGCAACGGTAAGCTACACTAAGCTAATTAATTAAAAGTTATAAAAAATACAATGGCATTTTTCAACAAGAATATTATGTGTTTTTTATAACTTTTTTCTGCTTTTTAAGTTAAAAAACACTTTAGTTTATCTATTTTTGTAAAACAACTAAATTATAATTAATGGAACAATTTATAGTATCAGCTCGTAAATATAGACCTCAAACATTTGAGGATGTAATTGGGCAAAAAGCGATTACAAACACGCTAGAAAACGCTATAAAAAATAACCATTTAGCACAAGCACTTTTATTTACAGGCCCTCGTGGTGTTGGTAAAACAACCTGTGCTAGAATTTTAGCTAAAAAAATTAATGAAAATGCAGGCGAAACTAGCGAAGATGACTTTGCATTTAATATTTTTGAATTAGATGCAGCTTCAAATAACTCTGTTGATGATATTAGAAGCTTAACCGATCAAGTTAGAATTCCACCACAAACCGGAAAATATAAAGTTTATATTATAGATGAGGTTCACATGCTTTCTCAAGCTGCATTTAATGCTTTTCTAAAAACATTAGAAGAACCGCCAGCACATGCTATTTTTATTTTAGCAACAACAGAAAAACATAAAATAATACCTACTATTCTATCTAGATGTCAAATATTTGATTTTAAAAGAATCGGAGTTTTAGACGCTAAAGAATATTTAATTAAAATTGCTGCTCAAGAAAATATTAATGCCGAAGATGATGCGCTTCATATAATTGCTCAAAAAGCAGATGGAGCTATGAGAGATGCTTTATCTATTTTTGATAGAGTTGTAAGTTTTTCAGGAAAAGAATTAACAAGAAAAGCAGTTACTGAAAATTTAAATGTTTTAGATTATGATGAATATTTTATAACCACAGATTTGCTGCTAGAAAATAAAATACCAGAAGTTTTAGTTCATTATAACACTATTTTATCTAAAGGTTTTGAAGGCCATCATTTTATTAGTGGTTTAGCTTCTCATTTTAGAGATTTACTAGTTGCTAAAGATAAAATTACCTTAGAATTATTAGAAGTTGGAGACAATGCTAAAAAGAAATATTTAGCACAGGCACAAAAAAGTGATCTGCGTTTTTTATTACAAGCTATTGACTTGGCAAACAACTGCGATTTAAAATATAAAAGCAGTAAAAATCAACGGTTGTTAGTAGAACTTACTTTAATGCAATTAGCCTCTATCACTTTTGATAGAGAAAAAAAAAATAACAAACCTTACATAATTGCAGCTATTCATTTTGAAAGTAAAGTAAAAAGACGCACGTTTTCAAAACAAATTCCTACGTACCAAAAACAAGTAAATAACGTAGAAAAAGCTCCAATAATTTCTAAAACTGAGGTTCCTGTTAAGAAAAAAATAGTAAAGCCAATAATAGAAACAACTAGAAGACGCTCTGCCCTATCTTTAACAAGTATTAACCGTAAAAAAGAATTAGAAAAAATAGAAGTTGAATACGATGAAGTTGAAGGTTTACCAACAGATAGTTTTTCAGAAGGTGAAGCTGTTTTAGCTTGGAAAAAATATGCAGAATTACTTTTAAGTAAAGGAAAAAAAAGTCTAACTGCGGTTATGAATACCAACAAACCATATTTAAAAGATTCAAATCTACATTTTAATTTACCAAATCATTTAATGAAAGACCAATTAGAAAAAGGTAAATATCCTCTTTTAAAATTTATACGAGAAAAATTAAATAATTTTAAAGTAGATTTAATTTTACATGTTAATGAAGAGGAAACTAAAAAGTTTGCATACACACCTCAAGAAAAATATGAAAAGTTAAAAGAAAAAAATGATGCGTTAGCGTTACTAAAAAAAACATTCGATTTAGATTTATAATTTCAAACAATAAAAATTAATTTATCATGATGCTTGGTCTACAATTTGAAACAGGAACTTCTTGGGCAGAAATTGCTAAAAACGATTTACGACAAATATTAACCGATCACGCCTATGCAGAACAAAAAGCATCGGCAAATGCCACTTCACTTATTATAAATTATTCTGAAGAAACCGAATTGGTTCAAGAAATGGCTTTAATTGCTATTGAAGAATTAGAGCACTTTAAAATGGTGCATGATATAATGGTAAAACGTGGTATGACATTAGGTAGAGCACAAAAAAACGACTATGCAATGCATTTGCAAAACTACTTTCCAAAAACAAAAGATCGTTTAGAAAGTCTAATTCAACGTTTACTAATTGCAGCTTTAATTGAAGCAAGAAGTTGCGAACGTTTTAAAGTTTTTTCTGAGAATATGAAAGATGAAGAACTGTCTAAATTTTATTACGACTTAATGGTTTCAGAAGCAAACCATTATGTTACTTTTTTAAATTTTGCTAGAAAATATCAAGACAGAAAAATTGTAGATGAAAAATGGAAAGGACTTGTTGCCTATGAAGCTGAATTTATGAAAAAAAGAGGTGTTAAAGCAAAAGTACACGGGTAATGTTTAGCAAAGAAGAATCTGCACAATTAAGAAAAGAATTTTGGACTAGTTTTGGAAAATCATTTCCTAGAAAATGGTTATTGTATAGAACCAAAATTAAAGATTTCGGGTTTAAATTTGTTGCAGACAAAAAACAAGCACTTGTTTGTTTAGACATTGAATCTTTTGATAGAACTAAAAATGAATTACTTTTTGATCAAGTTATAGAATTAAAAGACATTTTAATAGAAGATTATTTACCTGATGTAATTTTTGATGAAGTTTACCTTTTAGAAAGCGGAAAAGTAATTCATAGAATTTATGTAAAATACAATGGCGAATTTAATATTCATAACAAAAATACCTGGCAAAATGTATATTATTTTTTTAATGAAGCTATGCACCAATTTGAAGAATTTTATGAATATTATGAAGACTTTATAAAAAGAGCAATCTACTAGCTATTAGTTACTATTTGCTATTTTTTTTATAGTTAACACACATATTTTCACTCTCTTTATTCAATTTATATTTTCTCTTTCATCTTTTCTCCTCCATCTTTAAAGAAAACCTTATTTTTGCAATTATGAATGCAATTAAAAACGATACTATTATTGCTTTAGCAACTTCATCTGGAGTTGGAGCTATTGCTGTTATTAGACTTTCTGGTGAAAAATCTATTGAAATTGTAAACAAGCACTTTAAATCAAAATTTGGAAATAAAGACTTAAACAATGTAAAATCTCATACAATTCATTTAGGAAATATTATAGATAATAAACGCATTATAGATGAAGTTTTAATATCTGTTTTTAAAAACCCAAACAGTTATACTGGAGAAAATGTAGTTGAAATAAATTGTCATGGTTCTGTATATATTCAACAAGAAATTATACAATTATTTATAAAAAGTGGCGTTAGAAATGCCGATGCCGGAGAATTTACACTCCGCGCCTTTTTAAATGGTAAAATGGATTTAAGTCAAGCTGAAGCTGTAGCTGATTTAATTGCTTCAAATTCTGCAGCCTCTCACCAGGTAGCTTTACAACAAATGCGTGGCGGATTTAGTTCAGAAATTGAAAAACTACGTCAACAATTACTAAATTTTGCCAGTTTAATTGAATTGGAATTAGATTTTGCAGAAGAAGATGTTGAATTTGCTGACAGAACTGAATTCTCTAATCTAATCAATCAAATTAGTGCCGTTTTAAAACAACTAATAGATTCTTTTGCCTTAGGAAATGTATTAAAAAACGGAATACCAATAGCCATTGTTGGAGAGCCAAATGTAGGAAAGTCTACTTTATTAAATGCTCTTTTAAATGAAGAAAAAGCAATAGTTAGTCATATTGCCGGAACAACAAGAGATGCTATAGAAGATGAAATTAATATTGAAGGTATAGCTTATCGATTTATAGATACTGCAGGTATAAGAACTACAGAAGATTATGTTGAAAACATAGGAATTACAAAAACATTCTCAACTATAGAAAAAGCTCAGTTAGTTTTACAATTAATAGATGCTTCTAATATAGAAACATTACAACAAAATATTTCAGAATTAGAGCAAAAATACCCTTCAAAAAAGATTTTAACAATTGTAAATAAATCAGATTTATTAAGTGAAGCACAAATAACTACACTAAAAAACACCTACGAAAGTCTAATCATTTTATCCGCAAAAAATAAAATAGGTATTCATAAACTTACCACAACTTTAACTCAATTAGTAAACAAAGGAGCCTTAAGTAATAATGAAACAATTGTTAGTAATTCTAGACATTTTGAAGCACTAAACAATGCGTATTTGTCTATAAAAGAAGTTCAAAAAGGAATTGAAAATAATATAAGTACCGATTTATTTGCAATTGATATTCGTCAAGCATTATTTCATTTAGGAGAAATCACCGGAGAAGTCACTACAGAAGATTTATTGGGTAATATTTTCGCCAACTTCTGTATCGGAAAGTAATTATCTTTCTTTTTGTTTTATAACTACTTGTTTTTGTTAATTTTATAAGTGGACTTGCAACAAAACATTGGACAATTAATTGCGAGATTTAAGCGGCTACATTTTGATTATACATTTCTGTTTCAAATTCATTAATAGTTTTATAACCTAAAGTTGAGTGTATCCTTCTTTTATTATACCAAGTTTCTATCCAACTAAAGATTGATAGTTCTGCCTGAGATCTATAATTGTATTTGTGTTTATAAACCCATTCTGTTTTTAAGCTTTTGAAAAAGGATTCTGCAACCGCATTATCCCAACAATTCCCTTTTCTACTCATAGATTGTATTACTAGCCCCTTGTAATTTTTAATAATATCTGTAAAACGACTATTAGCATACTGAACTCCCTTGTCAGAATGAAAAATGAGTTCTTCTTTAATTACAGTCGATTTAACAGCCATATTCCAAGCAGAGATTATAGTGTCTTTAGTTGTTAAATTATCACTCATAGACCACCCAATTATTTTTCTGTTAAACAAATCTATAACGACCGTTAAATACATCCATCCTTGTTTAGTTTCTATATAAGTGATATCCGACACCCATACTTGATTTTTTCTAGAGACTTCAAAGTTTTGATTTAAAATATTTGCTGCTACAGAATATTTATGATTGCTATCTGTAGTTACTTTAAATTTTCGTATTCTTCTAGCAAATAACCCGTTAACCCTCATAATTCTAGCTACTCTTGGTTTAGAAATATAATGACCTAGCTTTTCTAATGCGGCTTTTATTCTTGGAGCTCCATAGCTTTCAAAACTATCATTAAAGATAGTAACAATCATTGCTGACAGCTTCTGATTATATAACCAAAGATCTGACGCCTTAGCCTTTAACCAATTATAATAACCGCTAGTACTTACTTTTAATACTTTACACATCTTCTCAACTGAAAATTTAAATTTATGGTGTTTTATAAACCTGAATTTCTCTTGTCGCTCTTGGAGAAGATGCTCACCGCCTTTTTTAATATCTCATTTTCTTCTGAAACATCTTTTAACTGACGCTTTAATAACGCTAGTTCTTTTTGCTCATCTGTTAATTTTGGCTTCCCTCGACCTGGAAAACTGTTCTTCCCATAATCTTGTGACTCACGCCGCCAACGATGTAATACCGAATATGGGATATCCAATTCCTCACATATTTGCTTAACACTACCTCGTGCATAGCTTAATTCTAAGGCCTTTTGTTTAAATGATGTACTGTAATTTCTGTGTTGTCTTTTCATAATTCAAAGTTAATTTAAGTAACTCTAAATCTCGCATCTTTATGTCCAGTCTAATGTAGTAATTCCAAGATATCGAATTACAAAAAGAAGTAATACTATTACAAGTAAAAATAAAGAGCAATACATTATGCAGGCAGTTAATACGGGAACTATTAATCTAAATCAAATTAGTTACGAAATTAGCAACGAGTGCAGTTTAAGTGCTATTGATGTAAAATTTGTTTTAATGGCTTTAGGAGGAAAATTAAAACAACACCTTGAAGAAGGGCAAATTGTAGATTTAGAAAATATTGGAAAATTTAAAATAGGTTTTAAATGCAAAGCTAATGAAGATCCTAAAAAATTAACTCCTAAACGCAGTATTCTAAAATACCATTTAAATTTTCAGCCTTGTATTGAACTTAAACGTTGGCTTAAACAAGGTATTAAAACCTATAAAGAAGGGAGCAGAAGTAGATAAAATAATAATAACTCATGCTAATTGTTTTATCCCATGGGGTAAATGTCTAAGAAGTTCCTGAATATAGCGTATATCAATACCATTTTCTAATAAGTGTGTCGCATAGCTATGTCGTAAAATATGTGGTGTTACACGTTTTGTAATATTTGCATTTATACACGAACGTTTTAAAAAAGCACGTACACTTTCAACACTATACTTAGTTCCTGGTTTTCCTTCTACAAAATAATGCTGGGGTTCGTAACTGTTAAAGTAATTGAGTAATAACGGAATAAAACTTTCTGCCAAAAAAATATTTCTATCTCTACGACCTTTACTGTTTTTACTATAATTTGACGTCTATCAATATCAATATAGCTTAAATCTAAATTAATCAACTCACTTATAGCAAACCAGCCGAATAAATCATTGCTATAACAGCCCTATGCTTTAAGTTTTTTGTACATCTAAGCAAATCAATAATTTCTTCCTTAGATAAAACAGTGGGTAATATTTTACTTTTTTTGGGACGATCTAACTCTATAGATTCTATTTTACATTCTGGATAAAAATTATTAAATAATTTAATTGCACTAATAAACTGACGTTGCGAACTAATACTGTATTTTCTAGGCACAAAAACTTCTTCTATAAAAAGTTCAACATCTCTATTTGATATCTCAGAAATAGCTTTAGCTTGTATATAATTAATAAAGTCTGCTATAAATGTAAAATAGGTTTTAACAGTACTTTCGCTATATCTTTTACCTTTTAAATATTTTATATAATTACTAATAAGTAATTTATTTTTATCTGAAAGCTTTCGGTCTTTATAATATTTTAATTGTTTAGTATTAAAACTTTCTTTATCAAAAGTATATTTAAGGTAAGGTATAATTTCTTTTTTTACGATCTTTAAATTTTCATCAGTATAATTGCAATACCAACCTTTTAAGGTTTTACTCCATTTAAAAAAATGTTTTTTACGTAAAAGGTTAATTATTTTGTCATCATATTTAAATGTAAAAAGTAAAACAGGTTTTTTTCTGTGAATTACTTTTTTTAAAATAACTGTAGTAAATGAAATGTGATTTTTATTCATAGCATTTCAAATATATTAAATTTTAATTAAAAACTAAAATATAACTATTTAAAATACAACTTCTTAAAACTACACTTCTCCCCTACACTACTAAAAATAAATAGGCTATAATTATAAAAACACAGTCAAATTATTCTAAAATCTGACTTGTATGCTGTTTTGTTTTTACTTTTGAAATTATATCTTCTAAAATTCCATTTTCATCAATAACAAATGTAGTTCTATGTATTCCATCATATTCTCTTCCCATAAACTTTTTTGGTCCCCAAACACCAAAAGCATTAATTACAGTTTTATCTTCGTCTGCCAATAACGGAAAAGGAAGTTCATTTTTATTAATAAAATTTTGTTGACGTTTTGCAGAATCGGCACTTACACCTAAAACATCATATCCTTTAGCTAAAAAAGATTGATAATTATCTCTTAAATTACAGGCTTCCATTGTACAACCTGGTGTACTTGCTTTTGGGTAAAAAAATAATACTAACTTTTTCCCTGCGTAATCTGCTAATTTAATGGTATTTCCTTGCTGATCTAATGCTTCAAAATTTGGTGCTTTATCACCTACTTTTAATGTTGTCATTTATAATTGGTTTTAAAATTGAAAGTTAAAAAGTTATTAGTACAATTAAAACTTTTTTAAGAATTATCTCTGTAAATTTTAAGAAACTTTGTACTTTTATTTTTTACAATAACTAAATAATGACAAAAAAAGAAAAAATTCAATTTGTAATTGATACTCTTGAAGAATTATATCCAAAAGTTCCAATTCCTTTAGACCATAAAGATCCGTATACGCTACTAATTGCAGTTTTAATGTCTGCCCAAAGCACAGATATTGGAGTTAATAAAATTACACCTATTTTATTTGCAAAAGCTGATAATCCGTACGATATGGTAAAACTCACGGTAGAAGAAATACGAGAAATTATAAAACCTGTTGGATTATCTCCTATGAAATCTAAAGGCATTTATGGATTATCTAAAATATTGATAGAAAAACACCAAGGAAAAGTTCCTCAAAATTATAAAGATTTAGAAGAATTACCAGCTGTAGGTCATAAAACTGCAAGCGTTGTTATGAGTCAAGCCTTTGGGTTCCCTGCATTTCCCGTAGACACTCACATTCACAGATTATTATATCGTTGGGGTATATCAAATGGAAAAAATGTTGAACAAAGTGAAAAAGATGCCAAACGTTTATTCCCTAAAGAATTATGGAACAAGCTTCATTTACAAATTATATTTTATGGTAGAGAATATTCTCCTGCTAGAGGCTGGGATATTGAGAAGGATATAATTACTAAAACCATTGGTAGAAAATCTATTTTAAATAAAATAAAAAATGGCTAAAAAAGGAAGCGCAAAAAATACAAAGAACAAAGCTTTACATTCAAAATTAATGAACCAGAAAAAAAATAAATTAAAAGCTTCTAAAATAGCCAACAAAGAACGCTTAAAAGCCATTGTTAGAAAATCTCAAGAAAGTGAATAAATGTTTTTTTACGGAAAAAATTTAGTTATTAAGTTAATTTTTTAAATTATGAATAACCCGTTATGCATTTTAATTATTTATTTGTGTATACGCGTCAGCTCGAGTGATTTTTGGTAAAAATCGTATTGATAACCATTATAATTCTATAAAAACACCATTCTCGATACTAATTTTAAGCCTAAGAAGGCCCTTTTTTCATAATTTAAGTTAAAAATAAAGAAGCAATATTTTATTATTTAAGTAAAAAAATTAACCTACCTTCATACTTAAAATAAATAGCAATTTTAATATTTATTTATTTATTTTAAATTTAATGTCTAAAACCACACAAAATGTCTAAAGGTCAAGATGCAAAAAAAAATGTAAAAAAAGAGCCGCTTAAAACTACTAAAGAAAAAAAAGCTGCAAAAAAGGCTAAAAAAGCAAAGTACGATTAATTTAAAACACTAAAAAGCCCATTTTTGGTTAAAAAATGGGCTTAAAGAACATTAATTCAAATGTAATTCAATATAGTTGTTTTTGTTGGTTTTAATTACTCTTATTTGTTTAGAGTAACTCAGCAAATATTGAATTATTTCAGGTTTTGGTTGTTCCATAATTGGAATCTTTTCAGAGTAAAGTTTCATCATATATAACTTATTTATAGTTTAATAACGATGAAATTTTACATTTAGTATTAATTAACCAAAACAATATTGTGTTTTTCAATTAATTTTCTCAAGTTAATTAAAGCGTAACGCATTCTTCCAAGTGCAGTATTTATACTTACATCAGTATTTTCTGCAATTTCTTTAAAGCTCATGTCTTTATACATACGCATAACTAAAACTTCTTTTTGATCATCGGGCAATTCAACAATTAAACCTCTAATATCGTCTAAAATTTGATCTTTTATAAGTTGTTTTTCTACATTTAAAACTTCATCACTTATTACAGTAAAAATATCAAACTCGTCGGTATTTTTAAATGTTGGAATTCTTTTATTTCTTCTAAAATGATCAATTACTAAATTATGAGCTATACGCATAACCCATGGTAAAAACTTACCTTCTTCATTATATTTACCTCTTTTTAAGGTATTTATAACTTTAATAAAAGTATCTTGAAAAATATCTTCTGCAATTTCTCTATCGAGTACTTTAGACAATATAAAACTAAAAATTCGCTGTTTATGACGAACAATTAAAGTTTCTAAAGACTTTTCATTACCATTTATATAGTCGTTAACTAAAACGCTATCGGATATAACTTTACTTTGCATAATAAAAATACATTTAAGTGGGGTTTAATTAATTTGTATTTGATTTAAAAAGTAATTGTGTTATATAGGCGCTCTTTTTTTAGAATTAATAATCAAATATGCAGTATTTTTTTAACATTTACAAGTAAAATTTAAATTTACTACATATATTTTTTAAATTATGTTTTGCAATGCTATTAAAATTCTCATTTATTGTAATTATCTTTGTTTTTTAATTTTTCTGAAGTAATATGACCAAAAACCTTGCCGAATTAAACCCAAAAGAAAATATTCTAATAAAAGGAGCCTCTCTTCATAACTTAAAAAATATTGATGTTGCAATTCCTAGAAATAAATTGGTTGTAATTACAGGACTTTCTGGTTCTGGAAAATCTAGTTTAGCATTCGATACTTTATTTGCAGAAGGACAACGTAGATACGTTGAAAGCTTGTCATCGTACGCACGTCAGTTTTTAGGCAGATTAAACAAACCTAAAGTAGATTATATAAAAGGTATTGCTCCAGCTATTGCTATTGAACAAAAAGTAAACTCCACAAATCCTAGATCTACCGTTGGAACCTCAACAGAAATTTACGATTATTTAAAACTTTTGTTTGCTAGAATTGGTAAAACCTACTCTCCTATTTCTGGAAATGAAGTAAAAAAACACACCGTTAGCAACGTAATTAATCATATAAAAAAAACACCCTTAAAAACAAAATTATTACTGCTTGCTCCTGTACAAATACCAGAAGAAAGAAGTGTTCTTCAAACATTAAAAATACTTGCTCAACAAGGCTATGCAAGAATAAAATATAAAAATAAAATTCTTAGAATTGAAACTATTACAGAAGAAATTGATCGTGATTTTTATCTAGTAATAGACAGAATAATAGTAAAGGATGATGAAGATTTTTACAACCGTTTAGGCGATGCTATTCAAACTGCTTTTTTTGAAGGAAAAGGAGCTTGTATTATTCAAAATTTAGAAACCAAAAACGAAACCTTATTCAATAATAAATTTGAATTAGATGGTCTTCAATTTTTAGAACCAAATACACATTTATTCAGTTTTAACAATCCTTATGGAGCCTGCCCAACTTGCGAAGGTTATGGTAATGTTATTGGAGTTGATGAAGATTTAGTAATTCCAAATACAGCACTCTCTATTTATGAAGATGCTATACTTCCTTGGAAAACAGATACATTTAGCCATTATAAAAACGACTTAATATCACACGCATATAAATTTGATATTCCAATTCATAAACCTTGGTTCGAACTAACCGAAGCTCAAAAAGCACTTATTTGGGATGGTAATAAATACTTTAACGGATTAACACATTTTTTTAAGCATTTAGAAGAAAAAAGTTACAAAATTCAATACCGAGTAATGCTTTCTCGCTACCGAGGAAAAACTAAATGTACTACTTGTAAAGGTAAAAGGTTAAGAGAAGAAACCAATTATGTAAAAATTAATTCTAAAAGTATTAACCAATTAGTTGACGTACCTTTAAATGAATTAGCAACATTCTTTAAAAACCTAAAACTTGATGTTTATGAAGAAAAAATAGCGAAACGTTTATTGGTTGAAATCAATAACAGGTTGCAATTTTTAAATGATGTAGGCTTAAATTATTTAACTTTAAACAGAACTTCAAACACTCTATCTGGCGGTGAAAGTCAACGTATTAACTTAGCAACTTCTCTTGGTAGTAGTTTGGTTGGTTCTATGTATATTTTAGATGAACCTAGTATAGGTTTACATCCAAAAGATACCGAACGTTTAATAAAAGTACTAAAAGATTTACGCAATTTAGGCAATACAGTTATTGTGGTTGAACACGATGAAGATATTATGAAGGCTGCCGATTTAATTATAGATATTGGCCCAGAAGCAGGAACTTTTGGTGGAGAAATTGTTGCTGAAGGTACTTATAAAGAAATACTAAAATCCAACTCTTTAACGGCTCACTATTTAAATAACACACAGCAAATTGAAGTTCCAAAAACAAGAAGAACTTCAAAAAATGCAGTTACTGTAATTGGAGCAAGAGAAAATAATTTAAAAAATATCAATGTTACTTTTCCATTGAATTGCCTAACCGTAATTACAGGTGTTTCTGGAAGTGGTAAAAGCACCTTGGTTAGTAAAATTTTGTTTCCAGCCATTCAAAAGAAAATTGGCGGTTACGGCGAAAAGGTTGGTCAGTTTACCGAAATTACAGGCAATTTTAAATCCATTGAACATATAGAATTTATCAACCAAAACCCAATTGGCCGTTCAAGCAGATCAAATCCTGTTACTTACATAAAAGCCTATGACGATATTAGAGCGTTATTTGCTTCAGAAAAATTATCGAAAATAAGAAACTACCAACCAAAACATTTTTCTTTTAATGTTGAAGGCGGACGTTGCGAAGTTTGTAAAGGAGAAGGTGAAGTAACCGTAGAAATGCAATTTATGGCAGATGTGCATTTAGAGTGTGAAGCTTGCAAAGGAATGCGTTTTAAAAAAGAAATTTTAGAAGTTAAATTTTATAAAAAAAATATAAATGATATTTTAAATAGCACTATAGACGATGCTATTTCCTTTTTTAAAGAACATAACGAAACTAAAATTGTAAAAAAATTACAACCTCTACAAGATGTAGGTTTGGGTTATGTAACATTAGGACAGTCTTCTTCAACACTTTCTGGTGGTGAAGCACAACGTATTAAATTAGCTTCATTTTTAGTTAAAGGCACGCGACAAAGTAAATCGTTATTTATTTTTGATGAACCTACAACTGGTTTGCACTTTCACGACATTAAAAAATTATTGAAATCGTTTAATGCTTTAATTAAAAATGGACATTCTATAATTGTAATTGAGCATAATATAGACTTAATTAAATGTGCCGATTATATTATAGATTTAGGAAAAGAAGGTGGTAAAAATGGAGGTTCTCTCCTATTTCAAGGTACACCAGAAGCACTAATTAAATGTAAAGGTTCTTTAACAGCACCTTATTTAGCCGAAAAGTTAAACGTATAAATTAATAATTTTCAATAAAATAAAAGCCTGCCTTTTGTTGGATTTTAAATATTACCAGCACATAACATACTTATGCCTACATTGGCAAATTTTATAGTATTCTATAAAGAGTTACGCATTTAGGCTTTAATACTATTTAGCTAATACAATTTTGATTCTGGTATTTTTAATCCTACTCTTCTTCTTTTTGTTCAGAATTTTCTAAGGTGGTTATTTTACTTTTTGCAAGTACAAAATCTGGAAATAAGTTTACAGCACGCATAAAACTTAATTTAGCTTCTTTTTCTTTTTCTAGGTTTAGTAAAATAATTCCTTCTAAATAAGCAATAGCAGCTTTTAAATCAACACTTTGGTTGTAGTTTTTATTTACTTGAAAGGTTACTTGAATTTTACCTGTATCTTCTAATAAATCTGCTTTTTTAATAGATTTATAAGCATCTATATATTTTTTAGATGCTAATTGCAAACCAGCTAGTTTATATGCGTGGTAATTATTTTTAGTTCTAGAAAGTAAATCTGTATAAACTTCAATAGCTTTATCTAAAGCTCCCATATTTTCAACAGAAATAGCATTCATTTCTAACAATTCAACATTGTCTGGTTTGTATTTTAAAATATCGTTGGTAACTAAAAAACTAGAGACATATTTAGCATTATTAAAATACATATAAGCCAAGCTATCTTTATAAGTGCTTTCTGCACCTTCCATAGCAATAATAGAATACATTGCAGAAGCAGCAGCTTCTTTATCATTATAACTTAAAGCTAATTTTATTTTTTGTTGTTGTAACTCTAAATTACTTGTAGTTTGTGCTAAAATTGAAGTTGTTACAAATAGTACAGCAATAAATATATAATTTTTCATTTTAATAATTTAATTTTTTAGTTTGTAAAACTATTAAAATAATTGTGATCTAGTATAAGATTTGTAGAAAAAAGTAAGTTTATAAACAAAAAAAGGTCTGTAAAACAGACCTTTTATTTTGGGTGGAAGACCGGTTTCGAACCGGCGACCTCCGGAACCACAATCCGGCGCTCTAACCAGCTGAGCTACAACCACCATTTATTCGCGGATGCAAATGTAAAACATTGTATAATTTTATACAAGTATTTTTTTAAATTAATTTATCTAAATTTTCTACAGCAACATAACGCTCTGTGTTAAAACCTTCTGCGTGAGAAGTTCCAATCAATCTACCCAAGTCTTGGGCTCTATAAATAATACTATCTAAAAAGTTTTTACTTGTAATAGGTGAAGTTGGCTCATTACTCTTTGGATCATAAAACTGAGAACTATAAGCTTTTACAGCTTCTAACTTAGTTTCTATAAAGCCAGAAACATCAACTACAAAATCTGGTTCAATATTTTTCCATTGAATGTAATGATACACTTGTTTTGGTCTCCAAGCTTCTTGAACTTCTCCATCTAATTTAGTTTCAATTTTAATTAAACCCGATAAAAAACAAGCATCAGATACTAATTTACTTCCTTTAGAATGGTCTATATGTCTATCATCAAAAGCATTACACAATACAATTGTAGGTTTATATTTTCTTATTATTTTAATAATTTCAAGCTGATGTTCTTTATCATTAACAAAAAATCCATCTGAAAAAGCTAAATTTTCTCGAACTTCAACTCCTAATATTTTTGCTGCATTTTTAGCTTCAATAGCTCTAATTTCAGCAGACCCTCTTGTTCCAAGTTCTCCTCTTGTTAAATCTAAAATCCCAACTTTTTTCCCTAAAGAAATTTCTTTTAATATTGTTGCTCCACAACCTAATTCAACATCATCTGGATGCGCACCAATTGCTAAAATATCTAATTTCATGTCTATATAATTTTAAACAGCGTTCTGTTTGTATTAAACCGCTCTAAATTTTAAAAGCAAAGGTATAATATAATAAATACCATAAAAGTATTTTTTAACTGTTTTTGTTAACACTAATTAACATAGTTGCACATACAACTATATCATTAAATACTATATTTGCAAAAAAATTAAATATTTTGTTTTTAGAACATTCAATTTTTCCGTGGATAGGTATTACAGCAAAAATGCACGCTTCCTATATAAATAAAATTTTTAAAGAACATACAATTGATTTAACTAAAGAGCAATTTGTAGTTCTAAAAGTCTTAACTGAAAATAATTGTAAGCCTCAACACGATATTGCTTTAATTACCGAAAGCGATAAAACTTCTTTTTCTAGATTAATTTCTACTATGGAAAAAAAAGGCCTTATATCTAGAAAACCTATAAAAAAGGATAAAAGAGTAAAAAATATTTGTTTAACAAGCTTAGGTGAAGAACTCTACGCTATAACATTACCAATAATTAAAAAATCTTTTGAGCAACTTCAAGAAGGCATTACAAATTCAGAAATTTCTCAAGCAATAGAAACTATAAAAAAAATACAACTTAATATAACCCAAGAACATTCACTTAAATTATGAGAAAAATAATTATTACAATTGGAAGCCTTTTACTAATTGCGCTATCAATTATTGGAGGTACAGCAATTGTAAACAACAGTAAAAAGGGCAACCCAACTTTCGATAAAATTGTAAGTACCGTTTATGCTAAAAAAATTAAAAACAACGCTATTCCTGTTGTTATAACTACTAGCGGAAGTATAACTGCTAGTAATAAAATTGAATTGTATTCTGAAGTACAAGGTATTTTAAAAACAACTTCTAAAGAATTTAAAGAAGGAACAGAGTTTGCAAAAAATGAAGCTATTATTTCTATTAATAGCGATGAGTTTTATGCCAATTTAAAAGCTCAAAAAAGTAATTTATTTAATGTTATTACTGCAATAATGCCAGATATTCAGTTAGATTACCCTAATGAATATGAAAAATGGAAGTCGTACCTAAATAGTTTCGATATTAATAAACCAATACCTAAACTTCCTGATACAAATTCAGAAAAAGAAAAATTCTTTATTTCTGGAAGAGGCATTATTACAACTTATTACAATGTTAAAAATTTAGAGGTTAAACATGGTAAATATACTTTAAGAGCTCCTTTTAAAGGTATTTTAACAGAAGTAATGGTTACACAAGGTTCTTTGGTTAGATCTGGTCAAAAATTAGGCGAATTTATAGATCCATCTATATATGAAATGGAAGTTAATATAAACCTAACCTATGCTAATTTACTAAAAAAAGGAAATACCGTTAGTATTTACAACCAAAATAAAACTAATGTTTGGGAAGCTAAAGTGGTTAGGGTAAATGGTAAAGTAGACCAAACTACACAAACAGTAAAAGCTTTTTTACAAGTTAAAGGAGAACAACTAAGAGAAGGTATGTATTTAACTGCAGATCTAGAAACCAAATCTATTGAAAATGCCATAGAAGTATCTAGACAATTATTAGTAGATGATACAAAACTATTCACAATAAAAGATTCTACACTAAATTTAGTAACTGTAAAACCGGTATATTTTAATGATAACACCGTAATTGTACAAGGTTTAGAAAATGGCACAAACATCTTATCTAAACCACTTCCAGGTGCTTATAATGGTATGTTAGTTAAAACTATTAATGAAACTACCAACAACGAATAAACAATGAAAAAAATAATTACATATTTTATAAAATACCCAGTTGCAGTTAATATTTTTATTATTGCATTTATAATTTTTGGGATTGTTGGAGTATTTTCAATGAAATCTTCCTTTTTTCCACTATCAGATTCAGATAGTATCAGCATTAGCGTATCCTATCCTGGAGCATCTCCTGAAGAAATGGAAGAAGGTATTGTTCTTAAAATTGAAGATAACTTAAAAGGTATAGTTGGTGTAGATAGAGTTACTTCTGTTTCTCGTGAAAATTCAGCTTCTATTAGTATTGAAGTTGAAAAAGGAAAAGATGTAGATGTAGTTTTAGCAGATGTAAAAAATGCAGTAGATAGAGTTCCCTCCTTCCCTTCTGGTATGGAACCTGCGGTTATTTCAAAAATTGAAAGTGTTAGAGAAACTATTTCTTTTACAGTAAGCGGAGACAATATACCGCTAGCTACTTTAAAACAATATGGTAGAACTATAGAAAATGACATTAGAGGTATAGAAGGTATTTCTCAAGTTTCATTAACTGGTTTCCCTGATGAAGAAATTGACATTGCCCTTAAAGAAAGTGATTTAAGAGCTTACAATATAACTTTTCAAGAAGTGGCTCAAGCAGTTGCAAATGCTAATATTTTAATTTCTGGTGGAAATATTAAAACTACTGAAGAAGATTATTTAATTAGAGCTAGAAACAAAAAATATCAAGGTATAGAACTCTTAAATATTCCAGTAAAAAGCGACAATTCTGGAAATATTATAAGACTAAGTGATGTAGCTGAAGTAAGAGATACTTGGTCTGAAACTCCAGATAGAGTCTATTTTAATGGTGAAGTTGCTTTAAATATTTCAATAACCAACACTAATAGTGAAGATCTAATAAAATCTGCAAATATTGTAAACGAGTATATCGATAAATTTAATCAACAATATACCAATGTAAAAATTGATGTTACTAGTGACCGCTCAATTACATTAATGCAACGTACAGAATTACTTGTAAACAATGGAATTGTTGGAATTTTATTAGTGCTTTTATTTTTATCGCTCTTTTTAAATCCAAGATTGGCTTTTTGGGTAGCCGCAGGTTTACCAATCTCGTTTTTTGGAATGTTTGTTTTTGCTCCAATGTTAGATATTACAATTAATATTTTATCGCTATTTGGAATGATTATAGTTATTGGTATTTTAGTTGATGATGGAATTGTTATTGGAGAAAATATTTACAATCACTACGAAAAAGGCAAAAGCCCTATTAGAGCTGCAATAGATGGAACTGTTGAAGTAATCCCTCCTATTGTTTCAGCAATTATAACAACCTTATTAGCTTTTTCTACATTTTATTTTTTAGATGGTAGAATTGGTAAGTTTTTTGGCGAAGTTTCTTCTGTAGTTATTCTCACTCTGTTAATTTCATTACTTGAAGCTTTAATTATTTTACCAGCCCATATTGCACATTCAAAAGCACTGGTTAGAAAAGAAAAAAAGAAATCTAAAATCAATCAATTTTTCTCAGCAATTAATACTAAATCTGAAACATTTTTATTTTTAATTAGAGATAAAATATACGCTCCTTTTTTACGATTCTTCTTAAGAAATAAAATTGCTGGTTTTGCAATTCCATTATCTTTATTAATTTTTACAATATATGGAATTCAAGGAGGTATTATTAAAACAGATTTTTTTCCAAAAGTTGCTAGTGATAGAGTTAGTATAAATTTAACAATGCCACAAGGTACTAATGAAAAAGTTACAGATTCTATAATTTCTGAAATTGAAAAAGCTGTTTGGTTGGTAAGTGAAGAATATACCGAAAAACAATCTGACCACCAAAGAGTTGTGCAAAATGTAATAAAACGTATAGGACCTGGAACTTCAAATGCTTCATTAACCGTAAATTTATTACCTGGTGAATCTAGAGAATTTTCTTCAACAGAAATAACAAATACCATTAGAGAAAAAGCAGGAACTTTTTATGGTACAGAAAGTTTAACCTATGGCTCTGGTGGCCGTTTTGGAGGAAGTCCAGTATCTGTATCTCTTTTGGGAAACAATATCAGCGAATTAAAAGCTGCTAAAAACGACCTTAAAGCTGCTTTAAGTTTAGATTCTGATTTAAAAGATATTTCAGACAACGACCCACAAGGTATTAAAGAAGTTCAAATTAAATTAAAAAACGATGCTTATATATTAGGCTTAAACTTACAAACTGTAATGAGTCAAGTTAGAGCCGGTTTTTTTGGCTACCAAGCACAACGTTTTCAACGTGGACAAGATGAAATTAAAGTTTGGGTGCGTTATTTAAAAGAAGATAGATCTTCTATTAAAGATTTAGACAATATGTGGATTACAACACCAACTGGAGATAGAGTTCCTTTTAGTGAAATTGCCACATATACCATACAAAGAGGAGAAGTAGCTATAAATCACTTAGCTGGTAAAAGAGAAATTCAAGTAAATGCAGATTTACAAGATCCTGACGGAAGTGCTGTAGATGCTATAGAAAAAATAAAAACAACTATAATTCCTGAAATTCTATCTAAATACCCAACAGTTTCTGCTCTTTATGAAGGACAAAATAGAGAAGCCAATAAAACTTCTAGCTCAGCTGCTAAAACATTTCCTATAATTTTATTGCTAATTTATTTTACAATAGCCTTTACATTTAGATCGTACGATCAACCTTTGTTATTAATGATAATGATACCTTTTAGTTTAATTGGTGTTGGTTGGGGCCATTGGATTCACGGTTTTCCAATTAATGTTTTATCTGGATTAGGAATAATTGCACTTATAGGTATTTTAGTAAACGATGGTTTAGTGCTTATTGGAAAAGTAAACTCTAATTTAAAACAAGGTTTAAAATACGATCAAGCTTTGTATAAAGCAGGTATTTCTAGATTTAGAGCAATCTTTTTAACTTCATTAACAACAATTGCAGGTTTAGCTCCACTCCTATTAGAAAAAAGTAGACAAGCACAATTTTTAAAACCAATGGCATTATCAATATCTTATGGTATTGGCGTAGCTACCGTTTTAACATTGGTTATGTTACCTCTTTTATTATCTCTAGGTAATTCTATAAAAGTCTTTTTTAAATGGCTAAGAACAGGAAAAAAAGTAACCAAAGAAGAAGTAGAAAGAGCAATTATTGAATCAAATATTGAAGAAGATGAATTATATTAATAAAATAGCATTTGCATTTTTACTTTGTTTAACAAGTGGTTTTGCACAAGAAAAGCTTACAAAAGAAGATGCCGTAAACTTAGCTTTAGAAAATAATTATGGAATTTTAATTGCTAAGAATAATGTTAAAATTGCCGAAAACAATGCCAGTCTAAATAATAGCGGTTATTTACCTCAAATAACAGCTAGTGCTGGTGCTAATTACAATTTAGATGATACCGAATATACGCTTCAAAATGGAACTGTTTCAGAAACTAATGGAGCTGAATCAAATTCGTACAATGCGTCTATTGGCTTAAATTACACACTTTATGATGGTTTAGGAAGAACTTACAATTATAAAAAATTAAAAGAAGCTCATAACTTATCAGAATTAGAAGCCCAAACCGTAATTGAAAATTCTCTATTACAAGTTTTTTCAATATATTATAATGTAGCTCAATTAACTGAAGACAGTAAAAATATTAAAGAATCGTTAAGCATTTCTAAACAGCGTTTATTAAGAGCTAAATACGGGTTTGATTATGGACAAAACACAAAACTAGAAGTATTAAATGCTGAAGTTGATGTTAATAATGATAGTATTAATTACATAAATACACAACGCTTATTGGCTAATTCTAAAAGAGATTTAAATTTAGTATTAGGTAGAAATGTAAATACAGATTTTACTGTAGATACAGATATTACATTTAATTTAGTTTTTGAATTAAATACACTAATTGAAAAAGCAAAAGAATACAATATAGAAATTCAGAAAGCTAATAAAAACCTAGAATTAAGCCAATTCGATATTAAAATAAATAAATCCAATTTATTACCTAGTCTAAGCTTAAATAGTTCTTATGGATTTAATAAAAATAATAACGATGGTACTTTTACCTATGCAGAACAACTCTCTAAAGGTTTAAATGCAGGTTTAAGTTTAAATTGGAATATATTTGATGGAGGAAGCACAAAAACAAGCATTCAAAATGCAAAAATTTATGAAGATAATTTAAAAGTTCAAAAAGAACAAACTCTTAATGAATTAGAACGCAACGTTGCAAATGCTTTAGAAGTTTATAACAATGCCTTATTTATTTTAAATGCTGAAGAAAAAAATGTGGAAACAAATAAAAATAACTTTTCTAGAACAGAAGAAAAATTTAAATTAGGTCAAACTACCTCTATAGAGTTTAGACAAGCGCAATTAAATTTATTAAATGCACAATCTAGTTATAACATTGCTAAATACGATGCTAAAAATGCAGAATTAATATTGCTACAACTTTCAGGAGAGCTATTAGATACCGATTTTTAAATACTAAAATTCTTCAAAAAAAAATTTAACTAAAACATTAACAGTTTAACAGCCTAAAATTTAGCTTCATCACTAAATTTTAGGCTTTATTATTTTATAATTATAGAATAAAAAAAATATCAAATAAAAATAAAATACTGAATATCAAAATATTATAAAAAACGTATTTAAAACCATAATTTTCTTAATAAAAAATACAAAATCTTAATTGTAACAAATATTACTTTTATTTAAAAACGGAAAATTATACTGACAAAAGTCATATTCTACTTTATTTACTGTTCTTAAATTTGTTCTCTTAAAATAAAAAGATAACATAAATAAATATTAAGATGGAGACGCAACAAGAAGTCAAAACCAGAGTTTACAAGTTTGGAAACAAAACAGCTGATGGTAACAGTACAATGAGGAACCTTTTAGGAGGTAAAGGAGCTAATTTAGCTGAAATGGGATTAATAGGAATACCTGTTCCTCCTGGGTTTACCATTACTACAGAAGTTTCAACAGAGTATAACTTACTTGGAAAAGATGCAGTTGTTGAATTGATTACTAAAGAAGTAGAAGACGCAATAGACAATGTAGAGCAAATAATGGGTTCTAAATTTGGAGACAAAGAAAACCCACTATTAGTTTCTGTACGTTCTGGAGCTAGAGTTTCTATGCCAGGAATGATGGATACAGTTTTAAACCTAGGTTTAAATGATGAAGTAGTTATTGGATTGGCTAAAAAATCTGGAAACGAACGTTTCGCTTGGGATTCTTACAGAAGATTTATTCAAATGTATGGAGATGTAGTTTTAGGTATGAAACCAGAATCAAAAGATGATATTGATCCTTTTGAAGAAATAATGGAAGCTCTAAAACATAAGCGTAATATTGAATTAGATACAGAATTCACAATTCAAGATTTAAAAGATTTAGTATATGATTTTAAAGAAGCTGTAAAAAAACGTACAGGTTTCGATTTTCCAACAAACCCTTGGGATCAACTTTGGGGTGCAGTAATGGCTGTATTTAATAGTTGGAATAGTGATAGAGCTGTATACTATAGAAAAATGAATGGTTACCCAGGTGAATGGGGAACTGCCGTAAACGTACAAGCTATGGTTTATGGAAATATGGGAAGTAACTCTGGTACTGGAGTATGTTTTACACGTGATGCGGGTACAGGAGAAAACCTTTTTAATGGTGAATACTTAATTGATGCACAAGGTGAAGATGTAGTTGCAGGTACAAGAACACCTCAACAAATTACTAAAATTGGTTCTTTACGTTGGGCTGAATTAGCTAAAGTAGAAGAAGAAGATAGAGTTGCTAATTATCCTTCATTAGAAGAGTTAATGCCCGAAATTTATAAAGAATTAAACGAGTACCAACAAAAATTAGAATTGCATTATAAAGATATGCAAGATATGGAGTTCACCATTCAAGATGGTAAACTTTGGATTCTTCAAACACGTAATGGTAAACGTACTGGTGCTGCAATGGTTAAAATTGCAATGGATTTCTTAAAAGAAGGTTTAATAACTGAAAAAGAAACGCTTTTAAAAATTGAGCCTAATAAATTAGACGAATTATTACACCCAGTTTTTGATCCAATTGCATTAAAAAAAGCAAATGTTATTGCTCAAGGTTTACCAGCATCTCCAGGAGCTGCAACAGGTAAAATTGTTTTCTTTGCAGATGAAGCTGACAAATTTAAACACAGTATTTTAGTACGTATAGAAACTTCTCCTGAAGATTTAGAAGGTATGAATATTGCTAAAGGTATTTTAACCGCTCGTGGAGGTATGACTTCTCACGCTGCCGTTGTTGCACGTGGTATGGGTAAATGTTGTGTTTCTGGTGCAGGTGCTTTAAAAATTGATTACAAAGCTAGAACATTAACTGTTGGAGACCATAAATACCAAGAAGGTGATTGGATTTCTTTAAACGGTTCTACAGGTAATATTATTGAAGGTAAAGTTGCTACAGCTGAACCAGAAGTAAGTGGTGAATTTGCAGAAATTATGAAACTATCAGACAAATACGCTACTATGCAAGTGCGTACAAATGCTGATTCTCCTAAAGATGCCAAAGTAGCTGTTAAATTTGGTGCACAAGGTATTGGGTTAACAAGAACAGAACATATGTTCTTTGAAGTAGACAGAATTAAAGCAATGCGTGAAATGATTTTAGCCGACACCGTAAAAGGTCGTAAAGAAGCGTTAAATGAATTATTACCAATGCAACGTGAAGATTTTGAAGGTATATTTGAAGCAATGGATGGCTTACCAGTAACAGTTCGTTTATTAGATCCACCATTACACGAATTTGTACCTCACCAATTAGAAACACAACGTAGTTTAGCAGAAGATATGCACATTTCATTAGAAGCTGTTAAAATTAAAGTTGCAGAATTGGAAGAGTTTAATCCAATGTTAGGACATAGAGGTTGTAGATTAGGTATTACCTATCCAGAAATTACCGAAATGCAAACAAGAGCTATTATTGAAGCTGCATTAAACTTAAAAGAAAAAGGAATTGTTGCAAAACCAGAAATTATGGTTCCTTTAATTGGTACAATTGCTGAGTTTGAAAATCAAGAAGCAGTAATTAGAGCTACAGCAGAAGAAGTATTTAAAGAAAGAAATGACTCAGTTGAATACTTAGTTGGTACAATGATTGAAATTCCTAGAGCTGCATTAACAGCTGATTTAATTGCTAAAAAAGCTGATTTCTTCTCTTTTGGAACAAATGACTTAACACAAATGACATTCGGTTATTCTAGAGATGATGCTGGTAAATTCTTACCAGTTTATATAGAAAATAGAATTTTAAATGTAGATCCTTTCGAAGTTCTAGATCAAGAAGGTGTTGGTCAATTAGTTAAAACAGGAACAGAAAAAGGTAGAAGCACAAAACCAAACTTAAAAGTAGGTATTTGTGGTGAACATGGTGGAGAGCCAAGTTCTGTAGAATTCTGCTACAATACAGGAATGAACTACGTAAGTTGTTCTCCTTTTAGAGTGCCAATTGCTCGTATTGCATCAGCACAAGCAGCTATAAAAAAACAAGCATAATAATATAATTTTTAGTTAGTAGATTAAAACTCCAACTTTTAAAAAAGTTGGGGTTTTTTTTATACTACAATTACAGTATCTTCGTAATATGATAAAAATTAGTATAATTGGCGGTGGTAATGTTGCATACCATTTAACAGCTATTTTATTAAAAACACCCACTGTTAAACTGGTTGAAGTTTATAATAGAACATTAGATAAAATTCAATATTTAAAACATAAAACAGCTATAACGGCAAATTTAAACACGTTAAAAGACGCTGATATTTATATAATTTGTGTTTCAGATAATGCTATTGAAGAAGTCTCTAAACAACTAAATTTTAGTAACAAGTTAGTAGTTCACACATCTGGAAGTGTTGCTTTAAACGAATTAAAATGCAATGCAAACAAAGGTGTTTTTTACTTACTTCAGTCTTTTTCAAAAAATAAAAACATCGATTTTTCAAGCATTCCAATTTGTTTAGAAGCTGAAACTAAAAAAGATTTAGAATTACTAGAAACATTAGCTAAAAAAATTTCAAAAAACAGTTATTACATAAATTCAAAACAACGCAAAAACATACATGTCTCTGCCGTTTTTATTAATAATTTTGTTAATCATCTCTATTATATTGGAAATCAAATTTGTGAAGAAAATGAGGTTCCTTTTGAAATTTTACGTCCTTTAATTAAAGAAACAGCTTCAAAAATAGAAACTTTAACTCCTTTTGATGCACAAACCGGACCTGCAAAAAGAAATGATACTAAAACCTTAAAAAAACACGAGGCAATGTTAAGTAAAAATCAAAAAGAAATTTATAAATTGCTATCTCAATCTATTTACAATACGTATGGAAAAAAGTTATAAAGAAATAATGCCCCAGATTAACACCTTTATTTTTGATGTTGATGGTGTTTTAACAAATGGTTTAATTACAGTAACAACAAAAGGTGAACTTATAAGAAACATGAATGTTAAAGATGGTTATGCCTTAAAAACTGCAATAGATGCAGGCTATAATATATGCATAATTTCTGGAGGAAGTAATGAAGGTGTACGCTCTCGCCTAGAAGGTTTAGGAATTACAGATATTTATTTAGGTACACATACTAAAGTTGTTCAGTTAAACGAATATCTTACTAAAAACAATATCAACCCGGAAAATGTGTTATACATGGGAGATGATATTCCAGATTACCCTGTTATGAAATTAGTTGGCTTACCTTGTTGTCCAAAAGATGCCGTTTCAGAAATTCAAGAAGTATCAAAATATGTATCGCAAAAAAAAGGAGGAACTGGCTGTGTTAGAGATGTTATTGAACAAGTTTTAAAAGTACAAGGAAAGTGGGCAAAGCAATTTAATGCCCAAACTGATTAATATACCAAACCAAACATAAATAATTATATAATTAACAAAAGAAACTGTCTAAAATAATTATTGCTTTTAGACAGTTTTTTTAACTACTAAATCAAATACTTATGAAAAAAACAATCTCAATTTTAAGCTGCTTATTCTTTATTGGAATTTTATCAGTACAATCACAATCTATTTTTGGAAAATGGAAAACAATTGATGATCAAACTGGTAATGAAAAATCTATTGTAGAAATTTATCAAAAAGATGGTAAAGCTTACGCTAAAATTGTTCAACTTTTAGAAAAAGGAAACAAAAATAAAGTTTGTGAAGCTTGCAAAGGTGATAAAAAAAATAAGCCTATGGTAGGAATGGAAATAATTGACGGACTTACTAAAGATGGTAGCGAATGGAACGATGCTAAAATATTAGATCCTAAAACAGGTAAAGAATATAAATGCTATATAACACTCGAAGGTACAAATAAACTTAAAGTGAGAGGATATATTGGTTTTGCTTTACTAGGAAGAACTCAATATTGGCACAAAGTAAAATAATAAAAAAGCTTAAATTGCAAAATATTTATAGTATTCATCTATTTTAGAATTGCTGGTAAAAATGTCATTATTTTCATTTTTACCAGCAATTAAACTATAAAACAACACATTAAATACTGTTAATTTTTTTCTTTTAACATTGGCACAAATTTAAAATCTCCTAATTCTAATTTTTCAAAATCTTTTTCACCTGTTCTTACAAACAAAGTCATAATTTGTACTTTATCACCAACAGGTATTACCAACCTACCTCCTATTTTTAATTGAGACAATAACGGTTTTGGTACATAAGGCGCACCTGCAGTAACAATAATTCCATCAAACGGAGCTTCTTCTGGCAATCCTTTATAACCATCTCCAAAAATTATTTTTTTTGGTTTATAACTAAGTTTAGGTAGAAATATTTTTGTTTTTTTAAATAGTTCTTTTTGACGTTCAATAGTATAAACCCTTGCACCTATTTCAAGTAAAACAGCTGTTTGATATCCAGAACCCGTACCTATTTCTAAAATTTTATCGGTTGGCTTAACTTGTAATAATTCAGTTTGAAAAGCAACGGTATAAGGTTGAGAAATTGTTTGATCAGCGGCAATAGGAAATGCCTTATCTTGGTAGGCAAAATTCTCAAACCCAGAATCCATAAACAAATGTCTTGGCACAGCTGCAATAGCTTTTAAAACATTTTCATCTGTAATTCCTTTTTCGACAATTGTTGCTACTAATTGATTTCTAAGTCCTTGGTGTTTGTGCGTATCTTTCACTATTATTTAAAATTTGAGATGCTAAAAATAGGAATAAATGCATAAAGATTGTTATTTTTGTTTACATAAAATTATACATACTTATGATGCTAAAAGCAGGAGTTTTAGGAGCCGGTCATTTAGGCAAGATTCACTTAAAGTTATTAAATCAATCAGAAAAATATGAGTTAGTTGGATTTTATGATCCAATTGAAGAAAATGCACAAAAAGTTTCAGAAGAATTTGGGTATAAAAAATTCAACTCTGTTCAAGAATTAATTGAAGCTGTTGATGTAGTTGATATTGTAACACCAACACTTTCACATTTCGATTGTGCCAAAGAAGCTATTGAAAAAAATAAACATATTTTTATTGAAAAACCTATTACAAAAACAATTGAAGAAGCTGAAGCTATTTTAAATTTAGTTAGTAAACATAATGTAAAAGGTCAAGTTGGACATGTAGAACGTTTTAATCCTGCATTTACAGCGGTTAAAAATTCAATTGTAAATCCAATGTTTATTGAAACTCATAGGTTGGCCGAATTTAACCCAAGAGGTACAGATGTACCAGTTGTATTAGACTTAATGATTCATGATATTGATATTATATTAAGTGTTGTAAAATCAAAAGTAAAAAGTGTACATGCTAGCGGAGTTTCCGTAATTAGTGATACGCCAGATATTGCAAATGCACGTATAGAATTTGAAAATGGTTGCGTAGCTAATTTAACAGCTAGTAGAATTTCATTAAAAAATATGCGTAAATCACGTTTTTTTCAAAAAGATGCATATATTGCTGTTGACTTTTTTGAAAAAGCCACTGAAGTAGTAAAAATGAAAGATGCTCCAAAAACACCTGGAGATTTTGATATGATTTTACAAAATGCAGAAGGAGTAAAAAAACAAATCTATTTTGAAAACCCTACAGTTGCTGCAAATAATGCTATTTTAGATGAATTAGAAACTTTTGCCGATGCCATTGTAAATAATACAACACCAATAGTTACTTTAGAACAAGGTACAGAAGCATTACGTGTTGCACATTTAATTATAAACGATTTTTAAAATAACAGTTAAACTACCCATTATAATTATGAAAAATATTGCAGTAATAGGAGCTGGAACTATGGGCAACGGAATTGCACATGTATTTGCACAAAATAATTATAATGTTCATTTAATTGACATTTCACAAAAAGCAATTGATAAAGGAATTTTAACTATTACTAAAAATTTAGACAGACTTCTAGTAAAAGATAAAATTACCGAAACACTAAAAACAACTACATTAAATAATATTACTACACATACTTCAATTATTGAAGGTGTTAAAAATGTAGATTTAGTAATTGAAGCTGCTACTGAAAATTTAGAATTAAAATTAAAAATATTTAAACAATTAGATGAAGCTGCTCCAGAAAAAGCAATTTTAGCTTCAAATACTTCTTCAATTTCAATAACACAAATTGCTTCAGTTACCAATAGGCAAGAAAAAGTAATAGGAATGCATTTTATGAATCCGGTACCAATTATGAAGTTAGTTGAAATAATTAGAGGATACAATACCTCTAATGAAGTAACTAATACAATTATGAAGCTTTCTGAAAGCTTACATAAAGTACCCGTTAAAGTAAATGATTACCCTGGTTTTGTGGCAAATAGAATTTTAATACCAATGTTAAACGAAGCAATTGAAACATTATACAATGGTGTTGCTGGCGTTTATGAAATTGATACTGTTTTAAAATTAGGTATGGCACACCCAATGGGGCCTCTACAATTAGCAGATTTTATAGGCTTAGATGTTTGCCTTTCTATACTAAATGTAATGTATGATGGTTTTAAAAATCCAAAATATGCACCTTGCCCATTATTAGTAAATATGGTTCTAGCGGGTAAATTAGGTATTAAATCTGGTGAAGGGTTTTACGATTATTCCGAAACCAAAAAGGCCGAAAAAATAGCAAAACAATTTATATAAAATTTACTTTTAATTAAAAAAACCTTTCCAAATTTGGAAAGGTTTTTTTTTAATATTATAAATATTTTAAGAAGAAATCCATCATGTCTTCTTTTAAATCATAATGCATTTTCACAAAAGTTTTCATTTCATCTCTTAACAATGTTTGTTTCTCTGGAAATTTAACTTCAGAATTTTCTTGATATTTTATTTGAGCTATCTCTCTTTTTTTCATTCTAATTCTATGCCTTAAATGCCCCATAACTTCCCGTTCACGAATTATTTTATTTTGAAACCCTTCTAATTGTACCATTACATCGCTTCCAAGTTTTCGCATAGCAACATGTTCTAACTTTTCTTCAAAATAATCCATTTCACTTTCTTGAAATTTCAACTCTCTTTTCCAAACTTCTAAATTGAAGTTAAGATCACTTAAGAATAATAACTGACTCTCCATATCCAATTGGCTTTAAATTTATATATTAAATTTCGGACTTTTATTTTAATTTTTATCTGATAAAAATCATATTAAAAAAAATAATAAGTGCCTACTATAAAGGTATAAAAAAAGTGTTTTAATAAAAATTAAAACACTTTAAAAAATTTGTTAAATAGCTAATTAGTTATTAGAATCTTCTTCATCTTCTTTTTTAGATGTTTTATTCCATATTTTTATTTCGTCTTCTATGGTTACACCAGATAAAACTTCAACATTAATTCCATCAGAAATTCCAAGTTCTACATCACGTTTTTCAAATTCTTGATCTCCTATTTTTACTTCAACATAAGGAGTTTCTGTTTTTTTATCGAATTGTAATAGTGCTTCTTTAATAGAAAGTACACTATCTTTTTTGTCTAAAACTATATCTGCATTTGCACTATAACCTGCTCTTACAAAAAATTCATCATCCAAGGTTACATCTCCTTTTATTTTAAACTGAACTGCTCCGTTTTCTTCATTACCTTTTGGTGCAATAAAATTTAATTTTGCTGGATATTTCTTATTCTCAATAGCACCTAAAGAAATTTCTAAAACTGTTCCGTTTTTAATTTTACCAACTTCAGCTTCATCAACTTGACCTTCAAAAATCATTTTAGTCATATCTGCTATGGTAGCAATTGTAGTACCAGCATTAAAAGTATTACTTTCTATAACTTGGTTTCCTTTACGCACTGGAATTTCTAAAATTGTACCAGAAATTTCAGCTTTCACATTTGTATTGGCAGTTTGTCCCATACCAGCAGCTGAACCTTTTTTAATAATTTGAAGATTGTCTTTAGCATTTCTTAAATCTTGTTGCGCACTGTTATAGCTTAATTCTGCAGCTTCAAATTCTGAACGTGCTTTTACACCTTTTTCAAATAAACCTTTAACTCTATCGTAATTGGTTTTTGCATTATCAAAACGTAACTGAGCTGTTTTAACGCTTCCTTGCGCACTGTTTAAACTTTGTACATTTGGCACAACTCTAATAGTTGCAATTAAATCTCCTACGGCAACTTCAGCTCCTTCTTCAACAAAAATTTCTTCAATAATACCAGATACTTTTGGTTTTATTTCAGCTTCTTCTAAAGGTACAACTTTACCTGTTGCAACAGTTTTTTTAACAATATTTGTTATAAAAGGTGTTTCTGTTTCATATTGAATTGGAGATTGGCTATTTTTTGCCCCAAACCAAAGTAAAACTGCTATAAGCGCTGCTGCTATTCCTCCAAAAATTAATGTTTTTTTCATTAGTTGATTATTTACTTGTTTCTATTCGTTTATTTAATGCTTGAAAAATTGAATAATTAAAAAATCGTTATTCATAAATATTCATTTTTTTCTCAATTCGTAATTCGTAATTTATAATTGTTTACTCTTCTCTTAATGCTTCTATTGGTCTTATACTAACTGCTGTTTGTGCTGGAATCATCCCAATTAATGTTCCTAAAATAACTAATGTAATTGCTGCAATTATTACTACTGGAATATCTACAGTTGGGTTATTTAAAACCGCTTCTGGTCCACTTCCTATAGTTGCATCAATTAACATTAAAACCAAGCCTCCAAAAATAATTCCTAAAGCTCCTGCAATACTGGTTAAAAAGACCGATTCTAAAATAATTTGTCTTTTTATTTCCCACGGTTTAGCTCCTAATGCACGTCTAATTCCAATTTCATTAGTTCTTTCTTTTACTGTTATTAAAAGTATATTACCAATGGCAAAAACCCCTGCAATTAAAGTTGCTATACCTACAAACCAAGTTAAAAACTGCATTCCTGTTAAAAAACCTGTTACCTGTTTAACCATTTCTCCTAAATTAAAACTACCAAAAGCTCTTTCATCCTCTGGATGTACTTTATGTAAGTTTCTTAAAAGTAGTTTTACATCTGCTTCTATTTGTGTAATATCGTATTCTGGTTTACCTGTAACCATCATCCAACCAACATTATCTCCTTGGTTATATACTTGCTGGTATGTAGTAAATGGTATGTGAATATTACCTTGTGGTCCTCCTCCTCCAATTTGACCTTCTTTATACATACCAACAACTTTATAATTTATGTTGTTAATTTTAATGTACGTACCAATTGGGTAGACATCTTTATCAAAAAGTTGTTTGTAAATTTCTTCTTCAATAACGCATACTTTTCTTTTTTCATTAATATCGTTATCGTTTATAAATCTACCATAAACTAAATCTTTCTTTTGCACATTATCTAATTCTGGAAAGTCACCAAAAACACCAAAGGTTCCAGATTTAAAATTATTAATTGCCAATGCTTGCGTTTGATGACGCGGTACAACAAATTCTAAACCTTCAATTTCATTTTTAATATTTTCTAAATCAGACATTTTTAATGTTAGTGATTTTCCTTCTTGAAATCCTTTAAAAGGTTTACTAGTTTGTTGCGCCCAAATAAAAACACTATTTGTAGCAAAGGTTCCAAATAATTTATTAAAATTGTTTTCTACACCTTTTGCAGCACCTAATAGCACAACTAATAAAAATATTCCCCACATTACTCCAATAATAGTAATACCAGTACGCATTTTATTTTTACGTATACTGCTAAATATTTCTTGCCAGGTATCTGAATCAAATAAAAATTTCATAATTATTCGTCGTTTAATGCTACAATTGGTTTTATACTTGCTGCTCTTTTAGCAGGAATATAACCTGCAATAGTACCTGCAATAACTAGTACAACAGTTGCTCCAACTACTACATAAGTTTCTACACTAGGATTTAAAATAAAGTACTTTTCTAGAGTATCTCCTAAAGCTTTTAAAGAAAATACACCTAACATAAGTCCAGAATAACCAGCAATAGCAGTTACAAATATAGATTCTAGCATAATCATACTTACAATAGAAGCTGGTGTTGCTCCTAAAGCTTTTCTAATACCTAGTTCTTTAGTACGTTCTTTAACAATATATACCATTATATTACTTATACCTATTACGCCAGCAACCAAAGTACCAATTCCAATAAATAGAATTATTACATTTAAAACGCCCATAAATTGTTGTACGTTTTTTGTTCCTTCTGCATAATTTCGAACTCTAATTGCACCTTGGTCTCTAGGATCTACACTATGTTTTTCTTTTAGCACTTTAGTTAATAAATTACTAAATGCCAACGCCTGATCTACATTTAAATCTGGACTAAAAGTCATTCCAATATAATCTATTTCATCGTTTGGCTTGTACATACCTTGAAACGTTGAAAAAGGAGCATAAATATAGCGTTCATCATTATCTCCTCCAGGATCTTTAAAAACACCAACAACTTTATATGAAATACCTTCCATATTAATATTTTTTCCGATGGCGCTTAAATTACCAAACAAATCTTTTTCAACAAGTCTACCAATAGCAACAACTTTAGATTTTCTTTCAATATCTAAATATGTTAAAAACCTACCATCTACTATTTCTGAAGATTCTAAAGGTTGATAATCTGGATAAACACCTCTTACTTGGTATCTACTTTGTTCACCTTTATAAATTACTTGCATATTCCTTTGAATATTTGGACTAAAGAATTGAATTTTATCTCCAAATTTTTCATTTATAAATTTAGAATCGTCATTTCTAAACTGAATTCTTCTTCCACTCTGCAAACCTTTATATGGTTTTGTTGTTAAACCGGTATTAATGTATATTGAGTTTTGAGAATCTCCTGCAAATTGTTCTTCAAATGTGTGTTTTAATCCATTACCTACTCCAAACAATAGTGTAAATAACAAAATAGCAAATGCTATGGTAAAACCAGACAATGCTGTTCTAAGTTTGTTTTTATTTAAGGACTGGAAAATTTCTCTCCAACGATCTAAATCGAACATAATTAAGCAGTTACTTTTTTATTGGTTCTTTCATCACTTATAATAACGCCATCTTTTAAGCGTACAATTCTATCTGTTTGTTCTGCAATTTCTTCTTCGTGTGTAATAACAAAAACCGTCATTCCCTCTTTATTAATTTCTTTTAGCATTTCCATTACAGAATTAGATGTTGAAGAATCTAATGCTCCGGTAGGCTCATCAGCTAAAACAACTTTTGGTTTGGTTGCTAAGGCTCTTGCAATGGCAACACGTTGTTTTTGCCCTCCAGATAATTCACTAGGTAAATGTGTAGCCCATTCTTTAAGCCCAACTTTGTCTAAATAATGCATGGCAATTTCAAGACGTTCTTTTCTAGCGATACCTTGATAATATAAAGGCAATGCAACATTTTCTAATGCCGTTTTATAGGTTATTAGATTAAATGATTGAAAAATAAAACCTAAAAACTTATTTCTTAAAACCGCAGCTTTCTTTTCATTTAAATTTTCAATTTTTTGTCCATTTAAATAATAGTTACCCTCGTCATGTGTATCTAATAACCCAACAATATTTAATAAGGTAGATTTTCCTGAGCCTGATGAACCCATAATAGATACAAATTCACCTTCTTTAATATGTAAATCTAATCCTTTTAATACATGAAGTGAATCCTTCCCTATTGGATAGGATTTATGTAATTTTTCAATTCTAATCATTTGGTTGTTGTTTTAACTAAACTATAACTTGCTACTAAAACTTGGTATAAATTTAAAAATACTTATTTTTTAAATATGTAACTTTGCTTAGTGGACAATACAGAAAAAAACTCAATAATACTTTTTGATGGTGTTTGTAACCTTTGCAATGCATCGGTTAATTTTATTATAAAACACGATAAAAAAGAACATTTTAAGTTTGCTTCTCTTCAATCAGACGCTGCAAAGGAATTATTGTTACAATACAATTCAAAAAAAATTAATATGGACTCAATAATTCTTATAGAAAACAATAATTTTTATGAAAAATCTACAGCAGCTTTAAAAATTTCAAAAAAATTAAACAATGGTTTTAGTTTATTATACCTTTTTATAATAATCCATCCTTTTATAAGAGATTGGGTTTATAATTATATTGCTAAAAATAGGTACAAATGGTTTGGAAAAAAAGAAAATTGTATGATTCCTACTCCCGAATTAAAAAATCGATTTATAAAATAAAATTTTCTAAATTTATTTGCATACTTTATTATTTACTTAAACTATTTATCAATCTTCAAATTCAGAAACTCAATTACTGTCTGAAAATTTGATTACAAGAACCCCTAAAACTAGTTTAAGGTAACTAACGTAATAATACGTTACTTTTTAGATTTATGCTTTGGATAATCATCATCCCATTCTTTTACTTTTGGCTTGTGTAATTTACCAATTGATTTTGCAACCAACATAGAAACAGAAGCGTCTCCGGTAACATTTACAGTAGTTCTAAGCATATCTAACGGCCTATCAATAGCAAAAATTAATGCTAAACCTGCTTCGGGTATTCCTGCTTGTCCCAAAACAATAACCAACATTACCATACCTGCTCCTGGCACTGCGGCAGATCCAATACTTGCTAATGTTGCTGTTACAATTATACCTAATTGAGCACCTAAAGATAAATCCATTCCAAATGCTTGTGCAATAAACACAGCAGCTACAGCTTGGTACAAACTAGTACCATCCATATTAATTGTTGCTCCAATAGGCAAAACAAAACTACTTACTTCTTCATCTACTCCTAAATGTTCTGTAACTCGTTCCATAGTTACCGGCAAGGTTGCTGCACTACTACTTGTTGAAAATGCTAACAATTGAGCTGGGGAAATTCCTTTTAAAAATGTTGATGGATTCTTTTTAGTTACTAGCCAAACAATTGAATTATAAAAAACAATCATTAATAATAACCCTACGACAACTGTAAAAGCATACCAAATTAACGCTTTAAATAGATCTACACTTGGAGATTCAACAACCAAAGCAGCTAATAAAGCAAATACACCGTAAGGTGCTGCAAGCATTATTAAATCAATCATTTTTAATATGACTTCATTAAAACCATCAAAGAAGTTTTTAACAGGCTTTGATTTTTTTTCAGGAATTAAGATTAACCCAATTCCAAAAAAGATTGCAAAAAAGATAATTTGCAACATATTTTTATTATCTGAAGCTGCTCCAAAAATATTATCTGGTACAATATTTACAAGAGCTTGTAATGGTCCTGTATCTTTTTGTTTGTTTGCTTCTTCTTTATATTTTACAGTATCATTTGTATAATTTTCAACTAATTCCGATCTTGTTTGTTCAGAAATTGAATTACCTGGTTTTATTATATTTACTAACACTAAACCAATTGAAACAGCAACTACGGTAGTGATTAGGTATAAACCAATAGTTTTTCCTCCCATTTTAGATAACTTAGATATATCTTTTAGGTCGGAAACACCTTTTATTAATGAAGCTAAAATTAAGGGAACTGCAATTAATTTTAATGAATTTATAAATATTTCACCAAATGGTTTTACCCAATCTTGTATTATTTTTTCGCCACCTTCAAATTTGGTCATTAATAATCCAACTACAACCCCAAGTACCATTCCTATAATAATCTGCCAGTGTAATGCTATTTTTTTCATTAAAAAGTTTTATAATTGGTGGAAAGATAAAAAAATACTTGAAAATATACTTAAATTTTGAGCATAAAAAAAAGCACATGAAGTGCTTTTTCTATATATTTTACAATATTTTATTAAAATTGATACCTAACAGACAAAGCTAAATCTAGATCTGTATCTTTACCATAGTCTCCAATAATTCCTATTTCAGGTCTAAAATCTAATGAAATTAAAAAAGGAACATCAAAATTATATTCAATTCCTACGTTTCCATCTGCATTTAAAAACATTCCATCATCTTTAACATTTACAAAATCCGAATCGTAACTCCAAGACCCAATACCTGCTCCAAAACCTGCATACCAATTAAAGCCACCATCAATATTCCAAACCCACTGATACAACCCTGTAAGTTTAAAAGCATTATAATTACTATGATCTCTGTATCCCATATCAATTTCTAATCTATTTTCGGGAGATAATTTATGTTGGTACGAAATTTCTCCTCCAAAACCATCATTATCTCCAAGTCTTAAACCTAAAGCGTTATCAGAAATTTGCTGTGCACTTGCATAAAAAACTCCTCCAAATAAAATGGATACCACTAAAATTATTCTTTTCATATTTATATTATTTTTTAAATTAGTAAACATGATTAAAATGCAATGTTTATGCCATTTTAGCGACAACGTTAATTGCAATTTTTTATTTTATAGTGACTCATTTTTAAATGTTGTGTCAAACCTTATGTAAATATTTATTACTTTAGAGAAATTATTAACTTTTTATATAAAAAATATGTCAGGAATTTTAGATTTATTAAATAGCGACCTTGGTAAAACACTTATTAGCGGAGCTAGTAAACAATTTGGACAAGATGAAGGAAAAACTACAAGTGCATTAAGTACTGCATTGCCTTTAATTTTAGGTGCAATGAAAAACAATGCTTCTACTCCAGAGGGAGCTTCAGGATTATTAAGCGCATTAGGAAATAGCAAACACAGCGGAGGAATTTTAGATAACTTAGGAAGCGTATTAGGTGGTAGCGGAGTTGATGAAGATGTTCTTACAGATGGTGCTGGAATATTAGGACATGTATTTGGAGGTAAAGAAGAAAATGTAGCACAAGCTGTTAGTAAATCTAGTGGAATTGATTTAAATTCTGCTATGAATATATTAAAAGTAGCTGGACCTTTAGTTATGGGAGCTTTAGGTAAAGAAACTCGTCAACAAGGTGTTTCAGACCAAAATGGAATTGGAAATTTATTAGGTGGAATGCTAGGTGGAGAATCTAGTTCACAACAAAGTTTAGTTAATCAATTATTAGATGCTGATGGTGACGGAAGCGTTATAGATGATGTTGCTGGAATGCTTTTAGGTGGAAATAGCCAAAAGAAAAGTGGACTTGGTGGAATGCTAGGTGGTTTATTTGGAAAATAATAGTATACAATTATAAAATACAAAAGGTCAAGCTATAAAGTTTGACCTTTTTTTATGATAAAATTTTGAATGTAAAATTAAAATGTATTTTTGCAACGAAATTTTTATAAATGGAGAGCTTAAAAAAACGTTGGGGATTAAAATCAAACTTTCAAATAGTAGTAATACTAATTGTTTTTTCTATTAATGGATCTTTTGCTGCGTATATTGCAAAACCTTTAACAGAATTTATTGGTTTAGATTATGAAACTACCAATCCTTGGGTATTTTGGCCTGTTAGAATTTTACTAATTTTTATAATTTATCAAATAACCTTGCCTTTAGTTGGTTTTTGTTTTGGGCAATTTAAATTCTTTTGGATCTTTTTTACTAAAAAAATGTTAGTTCGCTTAGGCTTTAAACGTTTTAATGAAGATTAATCTGCTTTATCTTTTTTTATTACGTATTTATAAATCCATGTTAATGTAAAAGTTGGTAAAAAATCTGTACCAAACAAACCTGCCTCTTCAACAAAAGAAACAATACTACCTACTTTACCTTCTGTACCTTTATACATTTTATAGATTAAAAATGCTGAAGCTGGAGCCCAAACAACATCTGAAAACTCTCCAATAAACGGTATAACAAATGATAGCATTCCAATACCATCAAACAACAGACTTAATAATAATAATTTGTATTTTTTTTGCATAAATAAATATATTCTTTTCTTATTCTATAACAATTAAAATGCCAATTTTATTTTATAGAAGATTTTTATTTTTTACAAATTGCTTAACTATCAAAATTTTCATAATTAATATCCATTAAATTACCATACTTAAATTTGTAATTTAAAACAGCTTTTAATTTTTTATTTGAAATAATTTTAAAAACACTGTTTTCTGTTTCTGCAAAAATTGGAAGTTCATTATTTATAGCTGCTTTTGTTTTAATATAATAGTCTCGTCTTTTAGGATGCGTATCTGCACAACCATTTAGTACAAGACTCCAAAAATTATTTTTTATTATTTTTTCTAAAATTAAAACACAATCGTCTTGATGTATCATATTCACAAAACCATCAGGATTTGGAATTATACGTCCATTTTTAAAAAAGTTTCCTGGTTTTCTTTCATATCCAAACAAACCTGCAAAACGGACTATTGTTGTTTTAAAAAAGATGTTTTCTTTAAAAAGATTTTCAATACTAACTAAAGGTACGTCTTGTAATGGAGAATCTTCTGTTACAATCTTATTATTGGCTACATAAACCGAAGTTGAACTAATAAATAATACCTTTTTAATAGTAGATTTTTCTATAAATTCCACTAAATTTTTAAAACATTCTATATTTTTTGAAGGCAAGGCAACAATAAGAATTTCTGAAGTTAAAAACTCTTTAATTGTTGTTGAAATAGTTTCTAATGAAATTAAAAAAGGTTGAATTTCTAAAGCATTAAAATCAGTAAACTTTTCTTTTGTAGTTGTAGAACCTTTAACAGTATATCCTTCTGAGATTAACTTAACCGCTAAAGGTTTCCCTAACCAACCACATCCTAATATACTTACTGATTTATTCAAAAAAATTAGTTTTTATTGTTTTATTTTACTTTTAAATTGCTTTAAAAACTTCTCTAATTTTGGGTTTATAACTGCTACACAATAGCCTTGTGTTTTGTTGTTGTTATAATAGTTTTGGTGGTAATTTTCAGCTTCATAAAAAACATTCAATTCGGTTACTTCAGTAACAATAGGCTTTTCAAACACATTAGCTTCAGAAAGTACATTTATAAATGCTTTTGCTTCATTTTTTTGATTTTCAGAATTATAAAAAATTGCAGATCTGTATTGTGTACCAACATCATAACCTTGTCTGTTTAACGTAGTTGGATCGTGCGTACTAAAAAACACTTCTAATATTTCTACAAATGTAATTTTAGAAGCGTCATATCTTATTTGAATAGCTTCTGCATGGCCTGTTTTACCTGTAGTAATTTCATTATATGCTGGATTTTTTAAAGTTCCACCTGTATAGCCAGAAGTAACACTTTCTACTCCGTTTAGCAATTGAAATATCGCTTCAGTACACCAAAAACATCCGTTTGCTAAGGTTGCTGTTTCTATAGTTTTCATTGAATTTAATTTAGTTAGTTTAGATTGTCCGTAAGTTGTACTAATTATAAAAACTACAATAAATACAGCTAAAATATATTTCTTCATTATTAATATTTTACAATAAGTCGAAATGCATACATTTTAATTACAATCGCTTTTATAATTCAAAAAAAAGAACTTTTATTCCTTTTATTTTATTTAAACTAAATATGTTCAAGCGTATGTACAACAGATTCTAACATCTCTTCTTTAAAATCTAGATGTGTAACCATTCTTAACTTGCCTTGCCCCATAGAAATTAGCCCAATACCAGCATCGTTTAACCTACTTATAAAATCTTGTTCGTTTATAGTATCAACTACATTAAAAATTATAATATTAGTTTCAATAGGCTCTACATTTTTTACCAACGCACAATTTTGAAGTGCAGCACCAATAATTCTAGCTCGTGTATGGTCAACTTCTAATCTATCTATATGATTGTCTAAAGCATAAATTCCTGCTGCAGCTAAATAACCAGCCTGACGCATTCCTCCTCCAAAAATTTTACGCACTCTTAATGCTTTTTCTATATGCTCTTTTGAACCTAGTAATAACGAACCAACAGGTGCTCCTAAACCTTTAGATAAACAAATTGAAATAGTATCAAACACTTTTCCATATTGTTCCGGACCTTCATTTTTAGCTACTAATGCATTAAATAAACGCGCACCATCTAAATGCAATGCTAAATTATTTGTGGTGCAAACTTTTCTAATTTTTAAAATTTCTTCAAAATCCCAACAAGCACCACCTCCTTTATTAGTAGTATTTTCTAACGCTACTAACCGTGCATAAGGAGAGTGAATATCTGAACGACCACTTAAGGCAGATTCTTCTAATTGTTTTGCCGTAAAAGTTCCTCTTGTACCATCTATTAAATGCGAAGTTACACCAGAACTAGCTGCGGCTCCTCCTCCTTCAAAATTATGTACATGAGCATACTTATCGCAAAACATTTTATCGCCATGGTGCGTATGTATTTTTATAGCCGTTTGGTTAGCCATAGTACCCGATGGAAAAAATAAAGCTTCTTCCATACCAAACATTTCGGCAATTTTATGTTGTAATTTATTTACAGTTGGATCTTGATTAAATACATCATCACCAACTTCAGCATTCATCATTGCTTTTAACATACCTTTTGTAGGCTTTGTTACCGTATCACTAATTAAATTTATTTGCATTGCTTAACTTTTATAAGTTCAAATATAGTGACTAAAATAAGAAGTAAAAGCCACTAAATTTTAAAATTTCAGATAAAACACACAATTTATTCAATATCAATTTAATTAATTTTCTTTGTTTAAAAATGAAAAGTTATTTTTGTATTTTTCAAACACCTATATGATATCTAACGAGCACATAAATAAACTACAAGAAAGAATTAATAAGTTAAAATCCTACCTTGAAATTGACAAGAAATTAATTGAAATTTCTAACGAGGAAGAGAAAACTGCAAATCCAGATTTTTGGAACAACCCAAGAGAAGCTGAAGTTGTAATGAAAGCTTTACGGTCTAAAAAAAAGTGGGTTGAAGATTTTGAAGCTATTAAAACATTTTTTGAAGAAACCTCTATCCTATTAGATTTTTATACTGAAGAAGAAGCTACGGAAGAAGAAGTAGAAAAATTGTATAACAAAACTATAGAACTATTAGAAAATTTAGAGTTTAGAAATATGCTTTCTGAAGAAGGAGACAATTTAAGTGCAGTACTTCAAATTACGGCTGGAGCTGGTGGTACAGAAAGTTGTGATTGGGCAATTATGCTAATGCGCATGTATTTAATGTGGGCAGAAAAACAAGGCTTTAAAATTAGAGAACTCAATTACCAAGAAGGTGATGTTACTGGAATTAAAACAGTTACTTTAGAAATTGATGGTGAATTTGCCTTTGGATATTTAAAAGGTGAAAATGGAGTGCATCGTTTGGTTAGAATTTCTCCTTTTGATAGTAATGCAAAACGTCATACAAGTTTTGCTTCTGTATATGTATATCCGCTTGTAGATGACAGTATAGAAATAACTATTAATCCAGCAGATATTGAAATAATTACTTCACGTTCAAGTGGTGCTGGTGGACAAAATGTAAATAAAGTTGAAACAAAAGTACAATTAACACATAAGCCAACAAATATTCAAATTTCTTGTTCAGAAACACGCTCACAACACGAAAATAGAGATAGAGCAATGCAAATGCTAAAATCTCAATTATACGAATTAGAACTTAGAAAACAGCAAGAAGCTAGAAGTGACATTGAAGCCGGTAAAATGAAAATTGATTTTGGTTCTCAAATTAGAAATTATGTAATGCATCCATATAAATTAGTAAAAGATGTTAGAACAGCTTTTGAAACCGGTAATGTAGATGCTGTTATGAATGGTGAAATTGACGGATTTATTAAAGCTTATTTAATGCAACAAGGACAAACAGAAAATAAAAATGAGTTGTAATGGACACTAAAATCGATACAATAATATTTGATCTTGGCGGTGTTTTAGTAGACTGGAAACCAGAATATTTATACCGAAAAATATTTAAAGGAGATGAACAAAAAGTACAATGGTTTATAAAAAATGTATGTACACCTGAATGGAATATTAAACAAGATGCAGGCAGAACAATTGAGGAAGCAAATGCTGCAAAAATTGCTGAATTTCCAGAATATAAAAATGAAATTATTAGTTTTTACAAGCATTGGGAAGAAATGTTCTCAGGTCCAATTACAGAAAATTTAGAACTTTTTAAAAGCCTAAAAGCTTCAAACAATTATAAAATATACGCATTAACTAATTGGAGTGCTGAAAAATGGGATATTGCTTTAAAATTATTCCCATTTTTTAAAGATTTTGATGGAGTTGTTGTTTCCGGACAGGTAAAATTAATAAAACCATTTCCTGAAATTTATAAGCTAATTTTAAATAAATACAATATCACTCCAGAACATGCCATTTTTATAGACGACAATAATGAAAATGTAAAAACTGCCAATACTTTAAATATTAAAGGCATTCATTATTCCAAAAAAATTAACTTAACAGATGTATTAAAATCTTTAAATGTAGTTTTTTAACAAAAAAATAAAAAAGCTTAAAACACAATAAATGGTAAAAAAAACTAAATAATCGGCAGGTTTTAAACAATATTTAGTACATTAGCATGCATTCAAATTGTAATTATTCTAATAATACAAAAATTGTTATGTTTAATAAAAAGTGTTTTTATGAGACGGATATTTTTATTTTTAATAATACTTACCCCTCTAGTTAATTATAGTCAAAACAATAACCCCCAAACTTATACAATTTCAGGAAAAATAATTGATGGCATTTCTAAAAAACCTTTAGAAGACGCAACTATTATATTTAAAAATAAAACATCTAACAGTATTAAATATGGTACTATTACCAATGCTAAAGGTAAATTTAAGATTGAAGTTAAAAAAGGGGTTTATGATGCTTTTGTTGAGTTTGTTTCATTTGAATCAAAAAAGATTGATTTATCAAACATTACTAAAAACACAAATATTGGCACTATTACGTTAGAAACAGATACCGAATTTTTAAATGAAATTGAAATTATAGGCGCAAAAAAAACAATAGATTTTAAACCTAATAAAATAGTTTACAATATAGAAAAAGACCTTGAAACTTCTGGCGGTGTTGCTAGCGATATTTTAAAAAATATCCCATCTGTTTCAGTAGATTCTAATGGAGAAATTTCTGTGCAAGGTCAAGGTCACGTTCAAGTTATGATTAATGGCAAATCATCCTCACTTTCTAGTGAAGAAGCTTTAAAGTCGCTTCCTGCAGGTGCCATAGAAAATATTGTAGTTATCACTAACCCTGGAGCAAAATATAGTAGTTCTGCTTTAAGTGTTATAAATATTATTTTAAAAAAAGGTAAAGATTATGGCTTAAACGCTTCATTAACTACAACTGGTGGACACAAAGATTATTATGGTGGTTTAGTTACTATTAATAACAAAAATGAACTTGCCAACTTTTATTTTAATTCTTCCTTTAATAAAAGTACAACTGTAGAAAATTCATTATCAGAAAACGAATATTTAGAAAACAACACAACTACTTCATTTTTAAATGAAAACAGTTTATTTAAAAACAATAAAAAAGTATTATACGGTACTGTAGGGGTAGAATTTAACTTTTCAAAAAACAGTATATTAAATACAAGTATTAATTACGTTAACACAAACAGCAATAGTAACACTTTAACAACTTCAAAAATATTTGATTCAGGGTATAGTTTAACTGAATTGAATGATAGAAATCTTTATGGCGATTTTCAGAATGAAATGGTTGAGCTTGCAACAGACTTTACGCATTCATTTAAAAAAGAAGGCCACGTTTTTTCTACATCAGTAACTTTTAGTAAAGACAACGATAAATTTGATAATAATATTACAAACTCTAATTCAAACTTTACAAATGACAGTTATATTGAAGAAAATAAAGCCACAAGTACATCCGTTGAATTAGAATATATTAATCCTATTAATAAAAATACTACCTATTATATTGGCTTTAAAGGAGATTATTTTAAATTACCTTTTAAGCAAACAACAAATGAATTAACTACAATAGATTATAGTGAAAAAATAAATGCAGCTTATATAGAATTTGAACATCAATCCGAAAAATTTTATTACGGTATAGGTTTACGAGCTGAATTTATTGACATGAAAACTGAATATTTAAACCAAAATAATATTCAAAAAGATAAGTATCATAAACTTTTACCTTCAATTTCGTTAGAATACCTAATAAATGATACAAAAAACTTAACTTTTAGTTTTTCTCAACATATGTTTACACCTGGTTATGAACAATTAAGACCTTTTGAAGAAAAATATAGTGAAACATCTTCTTTTATAGGAAACCCAACACTAGAGCCAATTTATATAGATGGATTTAATTTAGGTTTTTCTAGCTACAGTAATAAATTTACTTTTATACCAAGTATCTATTTTCAGACTTTTAAAGATTATTGGCAAAATGTAACCTATGAAACTGGCGAACAAGTAAACAATATTAATAAAATAATTACTATGCCTATAAATTTAGGTAAAGTAAATTATTATGGTATAAATATTAGTGCTACTTATAAAGCAAGTAGAATGCTAAGTTTTACCGGAAACATAAACATCTATAACTTCGATCAAAAAGGCACGTTTACAACACAAAATACGGCAAATAAAACAATTACTTTAGACTATAATTCTAAAAGCACTAACGGTTCTTTTAGCTTATTTACACAATTAAGAATACCAAAAATAATAGATTTTCAAATAAACGGAAATCACAAACTAAAATCTATTGGACCTTATTCAACAAGAAAAGCGTATTCGTATGCAAGTGCAGCAATTAAAAAAGATTTATTAAAAAATAATGCTTCATTAAGTTTAAAAATTGACGATTTATTTTTATCAAATAAAACAGATAGAGATCGTTATGACACCAATTATTTTTCTAAAAGCTTTATAAAAAATAAATATCGTACAATACTACTTTCTTTTACCTACCGTATCAATCAAAGTAAAAAGAATAGAACAATTGATTTTGATAAAAAAGATATTAAGCCAACCTATTAAATTACTATTTTTGCAGCAAAATAAATAAAATGAAAATATATCACAATCCTCGTTGCAGCAAAAGTAGACAAGGCTTAGCTATTCTAGAAGCATCTAAATTAACTTTTGAAACAATAAAATACTTAGAAACTCCAATTTCAAAGGAAGAATTAACAAATATTATTAAACTACTAAAAATTTCTCCTATAGATTTAGTTAGAAAAAACGAAGCTATATGGAAAGAAAAATTCAAAGACTTAGAACTATCTGATGCTGAAATAATTACTGCAATGGTAGAAAACCCAAAACTTATTGAAAGACCAATTGTTGTAAATAATGACAAAGCTGTAGTTGGTAGACCTCCAGAAATAATAAAATCTATTTTATAAAATTTAAGTTTTTTTTAACACCTCAAAACCTGCTTAAATAGTTATTACCCTAAATTATAATTTAATAAAAACTAGTTTAACAGACTAATAATTAGTAGGTTATATAAATTTTTATTGTATTGTTTTTGTTTAACAATGTATTAATTACATCAAACAGACATTAACACTCATTAACATAAAAGAAGTCTAGGCTAAGCTATATTTGCACTATATTAAACTAATAGATAATTCATGAAAAATATTGTATTTTTAATTTTAATAAGTTTATTTGCCACAAGCGTAAATGCCAAAACTTACGAACCTATAGAAAAAATTTCTATTTTAGGGAAAGTGATTGACAATGACACTAAACAACCTTTAGAATATGCTACAATAGTGGTTAAATCTTTAGATGGAAACATTGTTACAGGAGGAATTACAGATGTAAATGGTGAATTTGATATACAAGTAGCAAAAGGAACTTATAATATTTCAATAGAATTTATTTCTTTTAAAACACAAACACTTCTTAATAAAGACATTTCAAAAACAACAGATTTAGGCGTAATTTATTTACAACTTGACGCACAAGCTCTTGATGAAGTAGAAATTATAGCTGAAAAAAGTACTGTTGAAATTCGTTTAGATAAAAAAATATACAACGTTGGTAAAGATATGACTGTTAAAGGTGGCTCTGCTTCCGATGTTTTAGATAACGTACCTTCTGTTACTGTTGATGTAGAAGGTAATGTAAGTTTACGTGGTAATGAAAATGTTCAAATTTTAATAAATGGAAAACCTTCTGGTTTAGTAGGTTTAAATGGTACAGATGCCTTAAGGCAATTACCTTCCGATGCAATAGAAAAAGTAGAAGTAATAACAAGTCCATCTGCACGTTATGATGCCGAAGGAACTGCTGGAATTTTAAATATTGTATTACGAAAAGGAAAAGCCCTAGGTTTTAATGGTTCTTTAACTGCAAATGCTGGTAACCCAGATAATTTTGGAGCTTCTGTTAACCTAAATTACCGTACTAAAAAAGTAAATTTCTTTAACAGCACTGGTTATAATTATAGCAATGCACCTGGAAATTCTAGTAACAAAACTACTTACTTTGATGACAACGGAGCTATTACTAGCTATAGAGATGAACAAACAACCTACGAAAGAGAAAATAATAGATTTAATACAACATTTGGAATTGAGTATTTTTTAAGTGACAACAGCTCTTTAACAGGTTCTGTATTGTATAGAAAATCTGATGGTGAAGACATTGCAACAAATATTAACAGCCTATTAGATGCTGACTATATATTAGATAGCACCTACGAACGTATTGAACTTGAAAGTGATTTAGATGAAACTATAGAATATTCTTTAAACTTTACACAAGATTTTAAAACAGACGGACACAAATTAACATTAGATTTTCAATACGGAAAAAGTACTGAAGATAGTGATGCTATTATCAATACTAATGATGAAAATAATTTTACAGATGAAGAATCTAAAGATATTTTAGTACAAGCAGATTATGTTTTACCACTTGGAGAAACTGCACAATTCGAATTTGGTTTTAAAGCCACATTAGACGAATTAACTACTGATTATAGAGTTGAAAATTATGAAAATGGTGCATTTGTAAATGACACAGATTTGTCCAACCTTTTAAATTTCGATCAAGACGTTTATGCTGTTTATACACAATACGGGAAAAAAATAGATAAATTCTCTTATTTATTGGGTTTAAGATCTGAAACAACTGACAGAAAAATTAATTTAGTTGAAACTGATGAAGTTTATAATAAAAAATTTACTGAACTTTTCCCTACTGTAAATCTAGGCTTAGAATTTAATGATACTGAAAGTTTAACATTAGGATATAGCAGAAGATTAAGACGTCCAAGAAGTTGGTTTTTAAATCCTTTTGAATCAAGAACAAGTGAAACTCACGTTAGAAAAGGAAATGTAAACCTAGACCCAACTTATACAAACTCATTTGATTTAGGATATTTAAAAAGATGGGATAAATTTACATTTAACACCTCTATGTATTATAACCACTCTATTAATAATATAGAAATGGTGCAAACCGAAGAATACAGAGATGTTGATGGTGAACAAGCTTTAGTATTAATAACCAACCCAATAAACCTTAGTTCTCAAGACCGTTATGGATTTGAATTCACAACAAACTACACTCCTTTTAAATGGTGGAAATTAAACAACAGTTTTAACTTCTTTAAATCTGTAACTGATGGAGAATATGCAGGTATTAATTACGATTCTGACGATGTTAACTGGTATACTAGAATGGTTTCTAGAATTACTTTACCAGGTGCAATAGACTGGCAAACAACTGGTTTTTATATGGGCCCAAACGAAGGTGCTGTATCTAAAAGAGAAAGTATGCTTATGGTAAACTTAGCCTTTAGCAAAGATATTTTTAACGAAAATGCTACTTTAGCTTTAAATGTAAGTGATTTATTTAATACAAGAAAAAGAGAATCTACCACATACACTGAAACAACAATATCTAAAGGAGAATTTCAATGGAGAGAACGACAAATTATGTTAAACTTTACATATAGATTTAATCAACAAAAGAAACGAGAAAGACCTCAAGGCGGTGGCTTTGATGATGGTGGTGGTGATGAAATGTTTAAAGCATAACTAACTAAAAAATAAAAAAAGGACAATTAAATAATTGTCCTTTTTTTATATCTTAAATTCAAGTATTACACTATATCATACAATTTTTTTAAACTTCTATTCGCACCATTCTAAATTTATTTCAGAACCTTAACTTACTGTAAATCAATTATTATAAAAACTCAAAGACTCACAAATTTCTTATTGTAAAGGAATAACTAAATAGCTTTAATTAAAATAAACGCTTAAAATATAAACCAAAAAAAAGGGTAATTTTTCAATTACCCTTTTATATATATTAGAACCTAAATTATTTTTTAGGTATTGCTCTACCTTCTTTTCTATATTTCCAAGCTTCTTTAGCTGCGCCAAATATCCAATAAGGAATTGCAAATGTTAATAAAAACAACATCAACCAAAATCCCATTGTAAAGACTCCTAAAAATACTAAAAAACCAGAAAACTGAGATAAATCCATAACTTTTATATCTTATTTAATTTTTACAAAAATAATATTTATTTTTAATTAAACATACTACTTTTATAATTTATTTAAATGAAATTTTAAACCTTTAAATATTCCTATTTAAATTCAGCAAAAAAGTCATTTCCTTTATCATCAACTAATAAAAACGCTGGAAAATCTTCAATTCTAATTTTACGAACAGCTTCCATTCCTAATTCTGGAAAATCAACTACTTCAACAGATTTAATACTATTTTTAGCTAAAATTGCAGCAGGACCACCAATAGAACCTAAATAAAATCCTCCATTAGCTTTACAAGCTTCAGTAACTTGAAGTGATCTATTACCTTTTGCAACCATTACCATACTACCACCAACTTTTTGGAAAGGACCTACATAAGGATCCATACGACCAGCCGTTGTTGGTCCAAAACTACCAGAAGCCATTCCTTTAGGTGTTTTTGCTGGTCCAGCATAATAAATTGGATGGTCTTTAAAATATTGTGGCATTTCTTCACCATTTGCAAGCATTTCACTAATTCTTGCATGTGCCATATCTCTAGCTACAATTAAAGTTCCTCTTAAACTAAAACGAGTTTTTACAGGATATTTAGAAAGCTCTTCACGAATTTTATCCATTGGCTGATCTAAATCTAACTCAACAGCATCTTTTAAATGTGGAGCTTCTTTTGGTAAAAATTTCTCAGGATTTTTTTCTAGTTGTTCAAGAAAAATACCTTCTTCTGTTATTTTAGCTTTTACATTTCTATCTGCACTACAACTTACTCCTAAACCAACAGGACAAGATGCTGCGTGACGAGGTAAACGAATAACACGTACATCATGTACAAAATATTTACCTCCAAATTGAGCTCCTACTCCACTTTCTCTACAAATTTTTGTTATTTTTTCTTCCCATTCTAAATCTCTAAAAGCTTGACCTCCATCATTTCCTTCTGTTGGTAAATGATCTAAATATCCAGCCGATGCTTTTTTAACAACTGCTAAATTTGCTTCTGCCGAAGTACCACCAATTACAAATGCTAAATGGTAAGGCGGACAAGCCGCTGTTCCTAAGTCCATTATATGTTGCTCAACAAAATTGGTTAAATTTTCTTCAGTCAACAAAGACTTTGTCATTTGATATAAGTATGTTTTATTAGCAGAACCACCACCTTTTGTAATAAATAAAAATTCATAGGTATTTCCAGTAGCTGCATAAATATCAATTTGAGCTGGTAAATTTGTACCTGAATTTTTTTCTTTCAACATTGTTTGAGGAACAATTTGAGAAAAACGAAGATTATCAGTTTCATAAGTATTATAAACACCTTTTGAAATATATTCTGCATCATCCACACCAGTATATACATCTTCACCTTTTTTTCCTACACAAATTGCAGTTCCTGTATCTTGACAAGTTGGCAATTCTCCAGAAGCTGCTACCATTTGGTTTAATAACATAGTATATGCAACAAAACGATCGTTATCCGTAGCTTCAGGATCTTTAAGAATCTTTTCTAACTTTTCTAAATGAGAAGCTCTCAAGTAAAAAGACACATCATGGTATGCTGCTTGCGAAAGAAATTCAAGACCTTCAGGTGCTACTTTTAAAATTTTTCGTCCATCAAACTCCACTACAGAAACATGTTCTTTAGTTAATAAACGATACTTTGTAGTGTCCTTTGTAATAGGAAACGGCTTTTGATATTTAAATTCAGACATCTTATATATTTTTTTGTAACTTTATTTTTACTCCTGCAAATATACAAAATGGAAGTAAAAAACAGCTGCTACAAAAAAGGTTTATTTATCCTTTTTATTAATAACTTTTAAAGAAATTTAATTACAGACTTATTAATATAAGGCACAACCTTAAATACTAAAATTGGTTACTATAAAGCTGCTGAAATTAAAAATTCTGCACATAAAAACGCTACAACCTTAAAAAATGAAGCTATACGTTTAGCTAATATTACACTTGAAGAATGTGAAACCTGTGTAAACCTCAATAATATGATTTAGAAACACCTATTCATTATAAATTTTATATTTATAAACCTTTAAATCAACTATTTTAAAGTGTGTATTATCCTACGGTAAAGAAATAGTTACCAATTATTAGCTTTTTCATACCATCCGTTAATTTGTAAAAATATAACTCTTTATTGAGCATATATTTGCACAAAATTTATAATAAGATGTATCCCCACAAACACAATTTATTATTTATTTTTATAGTTTTATTGAGCCTTCAAACTAGTGAAGCAAAAAACTTTGAAAATAAATATACCGACTTAAATAGTAAAAATACAACTACCGTATCAGACTTTAGTAACATACTAAATTCTCCAATAAATCTTATAAGCCAAGACAAAGAGGAACAAGTTTATGGTGCCATTAAAAAGTATAATAAAAATCAGAGTTATAATGCTGGAGATATAGTATATTATAACTGTATGACTTGGGAAAAAATAAATAATTCACCAGCTGGTACTGAACCAGGAAATAGTTATGATGCTTGGGAATTTGTTGAATATTACGATCAAGGTGATTGTACTTTTTACAATGGAGTTCTTGAATATGATGCAAATATGATATACCCAACTGATATGGAGGTATATTACAATTGTACCATCTGGAAAAAAATAAATAAGTCTGGTGCTGGGACTACTCCTGGAAAAAGCTATGGTGCTTGGGAATTTGTTAATTATTATGATGGGGGTAATTGTACTTTTTATAATGGAGTACCTGAATTTGATAAATCTATGACTTACCAACCTGGAATGAAAGTTTATTATGACAATAACATCTGGGAAAAAATAAACGAAGTAGGTTCTTGGTCTACTCCTGGAGAAAGTGAATATAACTGGAGTTTAGTTGAAGAATATAAACTTTACGATGGTGCCGAAAAATATATTGAAGAAGTAGTATATCAACCTGAAACTGAAATCTATTTTAATTGTACACTTTGGAAAAAAGTAGATAACTCACCTGCTGGAACTGCTCCTGGAGCTAACAATGATGCTTGGGAATTTGTTAGATATTTTGAAAATAGTAATGAATGTACTTTTATAAATGGAGTTCCTGAATATGATGATACAATGACATATTTACCTGGAATGGAAGTTTATTATGATGGTAATGTATGGGTAAACAACACTACTAACCAAAAAATTTCTGGTGATACGCCTAACTTTAATAATAGTAAGTGGAGTGCCCAAAAATCACTTTCTGTAGCAGATGATATTTTAAAAGAAAATATTACATTGTATTACAATAGCAATAGAATTTATTACGATTTTTCGAAATTAGAAAACTCATCACAAATTGTTTGTTATGATGTAAAAGGAAGTCTGATTTTTTCAAAAGAAATAAATAATGATAAAGATGCAATTGATTTACCTTCAATTCAACAAGGATTATATTTCTTACAAGTATTAAATAACAATGCAAAAACCTTTAAAAAAATAATTGTTTTATAATATTAATTCTATTTACTATAAAGCATAAAAAAAGCTGTTTAGAAGAATTTCTAAACAGCTTTTTTTATAAAATTAATTATCTACTCACTAACTTAGTAAAGTATAAGATTGTTTTGCAATCTCTAATTCTTCGTTAGTTGGAATTACTAAAATCTTTACTTTAGAATTTTCAGAGTGAATTTCTGCTAAGTTTTTTGGTCTAATTGCATTTTTTTCATCGTCAATTTCAATTCCAAAGAATTCCATATCTGTACAGATTCTTTTTCTTGTTAAAATAGAATTTTCACCAATACCAGCTGTAAACACAATAGCATCTACACCGTTTAAAGCTGCAACATACTTACCAATGTATTGTTTAACTCTGTAAGCACTCATTTCTAACGCTAATTTACAGTCTTCGTTACCTTTAGTTGCAAGAGTTTCAATATCTCTTAAATCGCTATAACCAGTTAAACCTGTTAAACCGCTATCTCTAAGAAGTATGTTACTTACTTCATCAACACCGTAACCTAAATTGTTAATTAAATGAAATATAATTGCTTGATCTACATCTCCACTTCTACTTCCCATAATTAAACCTTCATTTGGACCAAAACCTAAAGATGTATCGACACTTTTTCCATCTTTTACAGCCGTAATACTACAACCACCACCTAAATGAATGGTTATAATTTTAGAACTAGCTTTAAGACCTAAATGTTTAATCGCTTTTTCTGTAACATATTTATGACTTGTGCCGTGAAAACCATATCTACGTATTTTATTTACGTTTAAAAATTTATTTGGTATTGCATATTTATATGCTTTAACAGGCATTGTTTGGTGAAAAGCTGTATCAAAAACGGCTATTTGTGTAGCCTTTGGAAACATAGATTCTGCTACTATAATCCCCTCATAATTAGCTGGATTATGTAATGGTGCTAATGGAAAAAGTTCTTTTATCATTTCCTTTACCGTTTCATCAATTATAACAGTATCTGAAAATGCAGAACCTCCGTGTACAACTCTATGTCCAACTGCTGTTATTTCTGAAGTAGCTTTTATAACACCTACTTCATCATCTAGTAAAAATTTTACAATTTTTTCTAAACCTACTTCATGATTTGGAATTTCACAAATTTTATCAATAGTATGGTTTTCTGAATTGTAATGAATTTCTGGATTAGCCAATCCAATTCTTTCTACTAAACCTGAACAAACTACTTCTTCTTGAGGCATATTAAATAATTGATATTTAATGGAAGAACTACCTGAATTAATTATTAAAACTTTCATTATAAACCTTGTGCTTGTATTGCTGTTAATATTACCGTGTTAAAAATATCGTCAATTGTACATCCTCTACTCAAATCGTTTACTGGTTTATTTAAACCTTGTAACATTGGTCCAATTGCTAATGCACCAGTCTCTCTTTGTACAGCTTTATATGTATTGTTTCCAGTATTTAAATCTGGGAATATTAATACATTTGCTTGTCCTGCAACTTCAGAGTTTGGCATTTTACTTTTTCCTACTGATGGATCAACTGCGGCATCGTATTGTATTGGTCCTTCTACTTTTAAATCTGGACGTTTTGCTTTAACAATTTCTGTAGCTTCTCTTACAATATCAACATCTGCACCTTTTCCAGAAGCTCCAGAAGAGTATGAAAGCATTGCTATTTTTGGTTCAATACCAAAATTAATACTTGATTCTGCTGATGAAATTGCAATTTCTGCTAATTGTTCAGAATTTGGATTTGGGTTAATAGCACAATCTCCAAATACCGACACTCTATCTTCTAAACACATAAAGAATACCGATGAAACAACAGAAACACCTGGTTTTGTTTTTACAAACTGTAATGCTGGTAAAATGGTATGTCCTGTTGTATGTGCTGCACCAGAAACCATTCCATCTGCCAAACCTTTATGCACCATCATAGTTCCAAAATAAGAAACATCACCCATTAAATCTTCAGCCATTTTTAAAGTTAAACCTTTGTGTTTACGCAATTCAAACAAAGTATTTATAAAATCGTTAAAGTATTCAGATTCTATTGGATTAATAATATTTAATTTATCTATATCTACTACTAAACCTAATCTAACAATAGCACTCTCAATTGCTACTTTATCTCCTAATATGGTTAAATCTACAATATCTGTATCTAATAAACGTACAGCAGCTGCTATAATTCTATCGTCATTCCCTTCTGGTAATACAATGTGTTTACGCTGTGTTTTTGCACGTTTAACTAAGTTATATTGGAACATTCTTGGCGTAGTACCTCCATTAACAAATGTTGCCATTTTTTCAGCCAATTGATCAAACTCTACATATTTTTCGAAAGTATTTATAGACTGTATAATTTTTGGTGTATTACCTGCATACATATGCGAACGCACAGAACCTATTTTATTTGCAGTACCAAAAGTACCTTGGTTAACAGATAAAATTGGTATAATTTGAGACAAACCATCTATTAATTTAACAATTGGTTCTTCAGGTAAAATACCACCTGTTAATACAATTCCGGCAACAGAAGGATAATTAGATGATATATTTGCTTGAAGAGCTCCTAAAATTATATCTGCTCTATCACCTGGTGTAATAATTAAGTTATCCTTTTTTAAATGCGTTAAATAATTTCTTAACTGCATTGCTCCTACTGTAAAACTATCCGTTTGATTATTTATATGTTCTTCTCCAAATAATATTTTAGCATCAATCGCTTCGGCAATTTCTTTAACAGTTGGGTTTTTTAATGAAGAAATTAAAGGAATAACACCTACAAAAACATCTTTAGGTAAATTATCTTGTAAGCCTTTTTTAGCAATTTCAATATTTTTTTCTTCAACTTTATTTGCTATTACAGCAATAACTTCAACTTCTTTTTCTTTAAAAGAATCATATGCTAAATGCATACCTTGTGTAAAATCTTCTAAAGATTTATTTACACCGCTAGAAACAATAACCGCAGGTATCCCCAAATTTTTAGCAATCTCAATATTTGCATCTAATTCTATTGCACTACCTTCTCCAGAAAAATCAGAACCTTCTACAAGAACAAAATCATTTTTTTCTTCTAGCGCCTTGTATTTTTCTATTATTGTATCAACAATTTCACCTTCTTTACCTTTATTACGCTTACTAATAAATTCTTTACGCGTACAAGCAAAAGCTTCTGCTGGGTTAATGTCTAAATTAAAATGAGAAATTATCGTATTGATATGATTGTCATTTTCTCCTTTTTTTACATCATCAATAATTGGCCTAAAATATCCTACTTTAGCAGTTTTACCTAGTAACATACTCATGAGGCCTAGAGCAACAATTGATTTGCCGGTATTGGCCTCACTTGTTGCTATATAAATAGCTTTATTCATTATAAAAAATTTTCTTACAAAGATACTTTATAACAATTGGTTTACCAGTTTATTTTAAAAAAAATTTAGTGACATTTGTCACGTTATTTTAAAAAAAATATGGTAAAATGGAGGTTTTTAATGTATAACCAGGTTTAATGTTTTTAAAGTTTATAAAATAGAAGTTTTACTTATAAAAAATAAGACTATAAAAAAAGACTGTCTAGAAATTCTAAACAGTCTTTTTTAGTATTTAATTAAAAAATATTTAATATTACCAAGTAAATATAGGTCTGTGAGACATCATTTCGTTTACTTTTTCTGCAATATTTTCTAAAATTGCTTCGTCTGAATGGTTTTGAATTACTTCATCAATTAAATCAACAATAGTTTTCATATCCTCTTCTTTTAAGCCACGTGTTGTAACAGCTGCAGCACCAATTCTAATTCCTGAAGTTACAAAAGGTGATTTATCATCAAAAGGAACCATATTTTTATTTACTGTAATATCAGCTTTTGTCAATGCATTTTCTGCATCTTTACCACTAATATCTTTATTTCTTAAATCTATTAACATACAGTGATTGTCTGTACCTCCAGAAATAATCTCATATCCTTTAGCTACAAAATTAGCTGCCATTGCAGCTGCATTTTTTTTCACTTGAATTTGATAGTGTAAAAACTCGTCTGTTAAAGCTTCACCAAATGCAACTGCTTTTGCTGCTATAACGTGTTCTAATGGTCCACCTTGATTTCCTGGGAAAACCGAAGAATTAATTAAAGTAGACATCATTTTTAATTTTCCACTTTTTAATTTTTGACCAAATGGGTTTTCAAAATCTTTACCAATCATAATCATTCCACCTCTTGGTCCACGCAACGTTTTATGCGTAGTTGTAGTTACAATATGACAATGAGGAATTGGATCATTTAAAATTCCTTTAGCAATTAAACCTGCAGGATGTGAGATATCTGCCATTAAAATTGCACCAACTTCATCGGCAATTTCTCTAAATTTTTTAAAATTTATATCTCTAGAATAAGCAGAAGCACCAGCAATAATTAATTTTGGTTTATGTTCTTTTGCTTGTTTTTCTAAATGATTGTAATCTATTGTTCCGGTTGCTTTATCAACACCATAAAATACTGGATTGTATAATTTACCAGAAAAATTTACTGGAGAACCGTGCGTTAAATGTCCACCATGTGACAAATCGAATCCTAAAATAGTATCTCCTGGTTTTAAACAAGCTGCGTAAACTGCTGTATTTGCTTGAGAACCTGAGTGAGGTTGTACATTTACATATTCTGCACCGAATAATTCTTTTGCTCTATCTATTGCAATTTGTTCAATAACATCTACAACTTCACACCCTCCATAATAACGTTTATTAGGATATCCTTCAGCATATTTATTAGTTAAAATTGAACCTTGCGCCTCCATAACTTGTTCACTTACAAAGTTTTCTGAAGCAATTAATTCTAATCCGTTAGTTTGTCTTACTCTTTCGTCTTCTATTAAATCGAAAATAATTTGGTCACGTTGCATGCCTATACTTGTTTAAAAGTTAAAATAATCGCAAAAATAGTAATTTCATTTTTCTTTTAAGTAGAAACATATATATTTGATAAGAAAATTTAATTAAACTACACATAAAATATATAAATATGGAAATAATTGCCAACAATCAAAACAGAAAAACTTGGTTACCAGTTGTTGATGGATGTGATTTTCCAATTCAAAATATCCCTTTTGGGGTTTTTATTACAAAAGATGATATTATAACAATTGGTACTAGAATAGGTGAATATGCTATTGATTTAGGCGCATTTCATCAACTAGGATATTTTAACGGAATCCCTTTAACCGACGATATTTTTATGCAAGATTCTTTAAACGATTTTATTGCTGACGGACGAAAAACTTGGCGTTTGGTTAGAAATAGAATTGCTGAAGTTTTTGATGCTGAAAATTCAAGTTTACGTGATAATAAAAAACATAGAGATGTAATAATCTTTGACGTTAACGAAGTTGAAATGTTAATGCCAATTGATGTTGGTGATTATACAGATTTTTATTCTAGTAAAGAACATGCTACAAATGTTGGAAAAATATTTAAAAGAAAAGACGAAGCTTTAATACCAAATTGGCTTCATATACCTGTTGGTTATCACGGGCGTTCTTCATCAGTTGTAGTTTCTGGAACTAATATAAGAAGACCTTACGGGCAAACATTATTAGACAATGCTTCAACTCCTGTATTTGGACCTTCTAAAAAATTAGATATGGAACTTGAAATTGCGTTTATTACAACTTCTGCCAACGATTTAGGTAAACCTATTAATATAAATGAAGCCGAAGAAAATATTTTTGGAATGGTACTACTAAACGATTGGAGTGCGCGCGATATTCAAAAGTGGGAAAACGCTCCTTTAGGACCATTTTTATCTAAAAACTTTGCTTCAACAATTTCACCTTGGATTGTTACTTTAGATGCTCTAGAACCATTTAGATGCGAAAGTCCAAAACAAAAAATTGAACCTTTACCATATTTACAAGCAAAAAACACTAACAATAGTTTTGATATAAAGTTAGAAGTAACTTTAGAAACCGAAAACGGAGATTTAAATACCTTAAGCAATTCTAACTTTAAATATTTATACTGGACAATGGCGCAACAATTAGCGCATCATACTATAAATGGTTGTAATGTTAGAGCGGGAGATTTAATGGGTAGCGGAACCATCTCTGGACCTACAGAAGACAGTTTTGGTTCTTTATTAGAACTTACTTGGAATGGAGAAAAACCCATTACTTTAAAAGACGGAACTACACGTACCTTTTTAAACGATGGCGATAATTTAATTTTACGCGGTTATTGTGAAAATAAAAATTGTAGAATTGGCTTTGGAAAATGTACAGGTAAAATTTTACCTCCAATAAAACATTAAATACAATACCTAAAATATTTAATTAATAAAACCTCTAAAGTATAGAGGTTTTTTAATTTTTAGTTTTAATCAACTACATTTCTATTAATATATCATATCAAAACATTTCTATACCTTTTGAAATAATATCATAATGCGATGCATGGTTCACCACTACTCCATCTTTTAAAAAAATAGCTTGAGGCGATTGATGGTATACATTAAACTTTTGTGCAATTTCGTTTGAAATAGTTCTATATTTTAATAAATCTAAATAATAAAAAGCAACAGTTTCTATAGTAGAATCTGTTAATTTTTCAAATTTCGATAACACCCCTGTACTTATTCCGCAACGTGTACTATGCTTAAAAACAACTACCAACTTATCTTTAGATAGCTCAACAATATCTTGCAACTGATTTGTTTCTGTAAGCGGAATCCAATTAAAATTAGTTTCATTATTTGATTCAAAAATATTACCGAAAATTCCCATATTCATTTTATTTTTTTAGTACCTTTAATAAGGTATTTAGTTACTCTTAAAGTAGACAAACTGTCGCTAAACCCTTTAAAATAAGACAAAATGACTTATTTAGAGCCTTAACTTCAATTGGAATATTTTTTGAAACAACAAATATAAATACAAAAAATATAAAACGTTATGAACTTTAATAAATTTACTATAAAATCGCAAGAAGCTATCCAAAGAGCTCAGCTAATTGCACAAAATTTAAGTCATCAACAAATTGAAAATTCACATATTTTAAAAGGTATTTTTGAAGTTGATGAAAATGTAACTCCTTTTATATTTAAAAAATTAGGAGTAAATATAGACTTACTAAAAAGTTTAGTAGATAAAACCATAGAAAGCTATTCTAAAGTAACAGGTGGTGGCGACACTACCTTATCTAGAAATGCTTCAAAAATGTTGAATACTGCTACCAATGAAGCGAACGATTTAAAAGATGAATTTGTTTCAATTGAGCATTTATTATTGGCAATTTTAAATACAAAAGATACAACATCTCAAATATTAAAAGATCAAGGTATAACAGATAAAGGAATGCATGCTGCAATTGCAGAATTACGTAAAGGAAGTAAAGTTACATCGCAAAGTGCAGAAGAAACCTATAATTCTTTAAATAAATATGCTAAAAATTTGAATCAGTTAGCAAAAGATGGAAAATTGGATCCGGTAATTGGTAGAGATGAAGAAATTCGTAGAATTCTTCAAATTTTATCACGTAGAACAAAAAACAATCCTATGCTGGTTGGTGAACCCGGAACTGGTAAAACCGCCATTGCAGAAGGTTTAGCGCATAGAATAATTAAAGGCGATATTCCAGAAAATTTAAAAGGAAAACAAATTTATTCTTTAGATATGGGAGCGCTTATTGCAGGTGCAAAATACAAAGGTGAATTTGAAGAACGCTTAAAATCTGTTATAAAAGAAGTAACATCTGCTGAAGGTGAAATTGTGCTGTTTATTGATGAAATTCACACTTTAGTTGGTGCTGGTGGTGGACAGGGCGCTATGGATGCCGCAAATATTTTAAAACCTGCATTGGCTCGTGGAGAACTAAGAGCAATTGGAGCAACTACTTTAGATGAATATCAAAAATATTTTGAAAAAGATAAAGCTTTAGAGCGTAGATTTCAAAAGGTAATTGTAGATGAACCAGATACTGAAAGTGCTATTTCTATTTTACGTGGAATTAAAGAAAAATACGAAAATCACCATAAAGTACAAATAAAAGATGAGGCTATAATTGCTGCAGTAGAACTATCACAACGCTATATTTCAAATAGATTTTTACCAGATAAAGCCATTGATTTAATGGATGAAGCTGCTGCAAAATTACGTATGGAAATAAATTCGAAACCTGAAGAATTAGATGTTTTGGATCGTAAAATTATGCAATTAGAAATTGAAATTGAAGCTATTAAACGTGAAAAAGATGAAAAAAAATTAGCTTCACTTAAAAAAGAAATTGCCAATTTAAAAGAAAAAAGAAACGAAATAAATGCTAAATGGGTAGGCGAAAAAGAATTGGTAGATAGCGTACAAAGCAATAAAGAAGCTATTGAAAACTTTAAATTAGAAGCTGAACGCGCCGAACGTGAGGGTGATTACGGTAAAGTAGCTGAAATTAGGTATGGAAAAATAAAAGATGCTCAAGAAAAACTTGAAAAACTTCAAAAAGAAATAGCTAAAAATCAAGATTCAGCATTAATTAATGAAGAAGTAACTAGAGATGATATTGCAGAAGTTGTAGCTAAATGGACAGGAATTCCTGTTACAAAAATGCTACAAAGCGATCGTGAAAAATTATTGCATTTAGAAGAAGAACTACATAAAAGAGTGGTTGGACAAGAAGAAGCCATAGCGGCGGTTTCAGATGCAGTTAGACGCTCTAGAGCTGGCTTACAAGACACTAAAAAACCATTGGGTTCCTTCCTTTTTTTAGGTACAACTGGTGTTGGTAAAACAGAACTTGCAAAAGCATTGGCTATCTATTTATTTGATGATGAAAACTCGTTAACTCGTATTGATATGAGTGAATATCAAGAACGCCATGCAGTTAGCAGATTGGTTGGTGCACCTCCAGGATATGTTGGTTATGATGAAGGTGGACAATTAACAGAAGCTGTTAGACGTAAACCATATTCTGTAATTTTATTAGATGAAATTGAAAAAGCGCATCCAGATACTTTCAATATTTTATTGCAAGTATTAGATGAAGGAAGATTAACAGATAATAAAGGTAGAGTTGCAGATTTTAAAAATACCATTATTATTATGACCTCAAATATGGGTGCTCATATTATTCAAGAAAAGTTTGAAAAAATGGATATGAAAAATAGAGATCTTGTAACTGAAGTAACTAAAATTGAAGTTATTAGTTTACTAAGACAAACTATTAGACCTGAATTTTTAAACAGAATTGATGAAACTATTATGTTTACACCGTTAAATCTAGAAGAAATTCATCAAATAGTAAAACTGCAATTAAATGGTTTAATAAAAATGTTAAAAGCACAAGATATTCATATTGAATATACCGAAGATTTGGTTGATGCACTTGCAAATAAAGGATTCGATCCACAATTTGGTGCAAGACCTGTAAAAAGGGTGATTCAAAAGGATATTTTAAATGAATTATCAAAAGAAATCTTATCTGGAAAAGTAACTGCAGATAGTCATATTTTACTAGATGCTTTTGATGATAAAATAGTGTTTAGAAATAAATAGTTTGAAAACTAATTAATTACACAAACCTACGAGAATATAATAAAACTCGTAGGTTTCTTTTTTCATTTTTATGTACCTTCGTTATAGAATAATTTCACTTATGAAGAATATAATACTACTACTTATTACGGGCCTTTTCTTAAATAATTTTGAAGCTCAAGCTCAAGAAACAGCAACAACAACTTATTATTTAATTAGACATGCTGAGAAAAATCGTTTAGTAAAATCGGATAAAAATCCGAACCTTAAAGAAAAAGGAGTTGACAGAGCCCTAAATTGGAGTAAAACTTTTAAAAACATAGAATTTGATTACATTTTTTCTACAAATTATAAAAGAACAATTCAAACAGCTTTACCAACAGCAAAAAGTAAAGGTTTAGAAATTCAATTTTACAATCCTAGTGATTTATACAATGAAGAATTTAAAACCTTAACTAAAGGAAAAACAGTTTTAATTGTTGGACACAGCAATACAACTCCAGAATTTGTAAATAAAATAATAGGTGAAGAAAAATATCCAGAAATGGAAGATCGCAATAATGCCAACCTTTATATTGTAACAATTTCAGAAAATAATAAAAGTACTGTTTTACTGAATATTGAAATATAACAACAGGCATTTCAACAGACAATAATTATATGTTTTAGATTCAATTTATAGTATATTTGCAGTCTTATGCAGAAGAAAATTAACATAAAAAATAAAAAAGCTCGTTTTGAATACGAGATTTTAGATAAATACATTGCCGGAATTCAATTAACTGGTACTGAAATAAAATCTATTCGCGAAAGTAAAGCCCGCATAACAGAAAGTTTTTGCGAGTTTAATGAAAAAGGTGAACTCTTTGCTATTAATATGTTTATTGAAGAATATTTATACGGCCATGCCTATAATCATAGCCCAAAAAGCGAACGTAAACTATTATTAAATAAACAAGAGCTTAGAAAACTGCAAAAAGAAGTTCAAAATGTAGGTTTAACAATAATCCCTCTGCGTTTATTTTTAACTGAAAAAGGTTGGGCAAAACTTGAAATTGCACTGTGCAAAGGAAAGAAAAACTACGACAAACGCGAAGTAATAAAAGATCGTGATAATAAAAGAGATTTAGCTAGAATAAAGAAGAATTTTAATTAAATTAATGAAGAATGCAGTTTACTTTAAATTAATACGTTGGAAAAATTTACTGCTAATAATTTATATTTTTCTATTAACTAAGTTTCTACTGTTCCCTTCATTTTTAATTGAAGGTACACTATCTACATTTTCTTTTATTATATTATTAACTTCAATTGTACTAATTACAGCTGCTGGTTACAGTATTAAAGCAATAGAATCAATAATTTCAGATAAAATAAATACTCCTAAAAAACTTATAGTTTCTAAAATTATCTCCAAAGAAAAAGCACTTCAGTGGTATAAAACAACAAACGCACTTGGTATTACCTTTGGTATTATTTTTTGTTTAAAAATTGAAAAACCTACACTTTCATTTATATTTATTGGGATTCCTCTACTGCACTATTTTTACGCAAAAAAATTTAAATACAAACCTTTAATTGGAAACTTAATTGCAGCTTTTTTAATAGCATTCAATAGTATTATTTTAGCTATTTTCGAACTCGATTTTTCAATAAACAACGAAAATCAAAAAATAATTTTAAATACAATTGTACTACTAAGTATTTTTACATTTTGTATTCATTTAATTAGAGAACTAATTAAAGATATTGAAACTACAAATGGAGATTATGCTTTAAAAATGAAAACTCTACCAATTATATTAGGTATCAAAAGAACAAAAAACAGTGTGCTTCTATTCAGTAATTTCCCCATTTGCATAGTACTTATTATACTACTTAATTATAGCGAGATTTATAAATTCACTATGCTTTATGTACTAATTGTTGTTTTTTTACCTTTATTATTTTCTATTCTAAAGTTATTTTCTGTAGAAAAGAAAAACGACTTTAAAAAAATAAACACACTCTTAAAAGCAACTGTATTTTTAGCTTTCACTAGCTTAATAATCTTTTCAATAACTCATTAAAATGTTACAAAACAAATTAAACTATAAAAATATTATACTGGCTTCTGGTTCACCTAGACGCCATGAATTACTAAAAGAACTCGGCATACATTTTACAATAAAAGTTAAAGAAGTTGAAGAAACCTACAACACTAATTTAAAAGGGGCAGAAATAACAAATTATTTATGCAAATTAAAAGCAGCTTCTTTTGAAAATGAAATTTTAGAAAATGATATTATTATTACTGCCGATACAATAGTTTGGCACAATAATAAAGCATTAGAAAAGCCTAAAAATGCTTCAGAAGCTATTAAAATGTTACAAGACTTATCGGGTAAAAAACACACAGTTTATTCTTCGTTTTGTATTAAAACAAAAAATAATGAAATTGTTATTTCTGATGAAACTAATGTTTATTTTAAAAAATTGTCTTTAAATGAAATTGAATATTATGTTAAAAAATACAAACCGTTTGATAAAGCCGGCGCATATGGAATTCAAGAATGGATAGGTTTAATAGGCATTTCTAAGATAGAAGGCAGTTATTTTAATGTAATGGGATTACCTGTTCATAAATTATATGAAGAATTAATGAAAATATAAGTCAATACCATAAATAATCATTATTTTTGAGCGATTTTTAATAAATATAATGAAACCAATATGCTATAACTTATACAAATAGCAAATAGCATGCCTACACTTAGATTAGTCGAAGTGTTACCTTTAAAACGAATAAAATATACAAATGAAAAAATACACTTACACCGAAAAAAAAGATACTAGATCAGGTTTTGGAGCTGGATTAGCTGAATTAGGAGATAAAAATGAAAATGTAGTTGCGCTTTGTGCCGATTTAATAGGTTCATTAAAAATGGAAAAATTTATTGAAAATCATCCTGAAAGATTTTTCCAAATCGGAATTGCAGAAGCAAATATGATTGGTATTGCTGCTGGTTTAACAATTGGTGGTAAAATTCCTTTTACAGGTACTTTTGCTAACTTTTCTACTGGTAGAGTTTACGATCAAATTCGCCAATCTGTTGCGTATTCTGGGAAAAATGTAAAAATATGTGCTTCTCACGCTGGTTTAACTTTAGGTGAAGACGGAGCTACGCACCAAGTTTTAGAAGACATTGGATTAATGAAAATGTTACCTGGAATGACTGTAATTAATACTTGCGATTATAACCAAACAAAAGCAGCAACTATTGCTATTGCAGATTATGACGGTCCTGTTTATTTACGTTTTGGTCGTCCAGTTGTACCAGTTTTTATGCCAAAAAATGAAGAATTTGTTGTAGGAAAAGCAATTCAATTAACAGAAGGAACAGATGTTACCATTGTAGCAACTGGTCATTTAGTTTGGGAAGCTTTACAAGCATCTGAGCAATTAGAGGCAAAAGGAATTAGAGCTGAAGTTATTAATATTCATACAATTAAACCTTTAGATGACGAAGCTATTTTAAAATCTGTAGCAAAAACTGGTTGTATTGTAACTGCTGAAGAACACAATATTATTGGAGGTTTAGGCGAAAGTGTCTCTAGATTATTAGTTCAAAATAACTTAGTACCACAAGAATTTGTTGCCGTTAACGATAGTTTTGGTGAATCTGGAACTCCTGCACAATTAATGGAAAAGTATAAATTAAATGATATTGCAATTGTTAATGCCGTTGAAAAAGTTATAAAAAGAAAATAATAACATCTTTTATTCGTTTTAATTGTTATAATAACCCAAAAACCATAAACATGAAAAAAAGATCAATCGTATTTTCAATTTTATTTTTCACTTCAATAATGCTAATGAATGCCCAAAATGATTTTGGTATTAAAGGAGGATTAAGTTACAATACTAATGGAGATCTTGAAGAGTTCTCTTCAGAAGTTACAGATATCTATAAAAATGATGGAAAAGGAAAAGCTGGATTCAATGTCGGGTTTTATGGTAAATTAGATTTAGGATCTATTTATATTCGTCCAGAATTAGTATATACAAAAACAACAAGTGAGTACGAATTAAATACTGGTTTTACTGAAGATTATAATATCTCAAAAATAGATGTACCTGTTTTAGTTGGTTTCAAACTTATTGGACCGTTAAATATTTTTGCTGGCCCTGCTTTTCAATATATTTTAGACAATGATTTGGAAGGTGTAAGTATTAGCGATGTTGAAAATGAATATTCTGTTGGCGTTAATATTGGTGCTTCTTTAGAAATAGGAAGATTTGGCTTAGATGTAAGATACGAAAGAGGTTTAAGTGAAAATGAAGCAGAGTGGACTGATGCTGGTGAAACGTTTAAATTAGATTCTAGACCTGAACAATTAATTTTAAGTGTATCGTATAGTTTGTCTAAAAAGAATAATTAAAACTATTTTTTTAAAAATATAAAACTTCGAGTTTAATTGCTCGAAGTTTTTTTATGCTTATTTTTTAATTTATACCAAAAAAATAAACCTTACGGCTTCCCGCAAGGTCTAAAATCAATTAAAAACTATTTTTAAATTTTGTATACTATTTGGTTGATTTATCTTTTAGCAATTCTCCTTCAATTCTACTTTAACTTATTTTAGTTCTTAATCTTTATATTATTAACTCCTCAAATTTAATACCTAAAAAACAAACAGCCTTACGGAAATCCGTAAGGCTGTTTGTTTTATTTAAGATTTTTATTAAATCAGCCCTAAATCTTTAGTTATAGAAACCAAGTGTGCTGGATTATTTGCATTAAAATGTTCTTTCAAAAATTTTAATCTTTTCTCAATACTACTTACACTTGTAGGCGTCCATTCTTTTTCTTTTAATTTAACACTTATCTCTTCTTGCAAATATCCTTTTGAAATACATTCTATTAAAAATAAATCGTAGTCAGATATTTCAACAGTATTATTTTTATATAATGCGCTAGAAACATGTGGTGAAATATAAGATTTATTAGAACTAAAAATTAATTGAATTGCTTTTTTAAGCTCTCGTAAGCCTTCTCTACTTTTCCAAACATACGCATTAACACCGTATTCATTAAACAATGTTTGTACTCTAAAGGGTTTATCTTCTACAGAAAAAACGGCAATTTTTAAAGTTGGAAATTCATTTCTAACTACTTTTATAAGCTCATCTCCTGATGTTATTTTTTGCTCTACTGAATCATTATCAAAAGACAAATCACTAATTAATAAATCAAAAGGATTATTGTTTAATTTTGCACTTTTTAATTTTAATAATGCTTCATCACAATACTGAACATATTGAATTTCTTGAATATCTAATTTTAATAATTCAGACTTTATTCCACTATTAATAAAGTCCATGTCCTCAACTATTAGAACCTTTTTAAACATGTTATTTATCTTTTAAAACTTATAAAAACTTTAAACCCTTTATTTAAGGATGTTTCAAAATTAATAATACCATTTATAGATTTAATACGGGTTTCCACATTTTTAAGACCATTTTTTAAATTTAAGTCTACTTTATCAACTCCTTTTCCATTATCTGAATAATTAATAGCATAGTTTTTATCATCATTTTTAAATGAAATTGCAACTAAAGTAGCTTCACTATGTTTTTGCATATTTACCATTAACTCCTGTAAAACTCTATAAATTTCTATTTGTTTATCGTTTGATACTAATTCTAATGCTGCCTCATTAATTTTTTTTATAATAACAGTAGTTCTATTATTATTAAAACTAGAAAGCATGGATTTTAAAGAATTTACAAACTTATCTCCTGTTTCAATAATATTGTTTTGATGTGAAATATTTCGAGTTAACATATATACATTTTCCAAATCATCTAAAAGTACTTCTTTAGATGCTGAAGTATATTGAACTTTATTCATAATATTTACAACATTATTTGCTACTTCATCATGAATTTTTTTTGCAATTCGAGTTTCCGTATTATAAACTTCTATTCTTTTTTCTTGTTTGTGTTTTTGTTTACGATAATATAAAAAACCTAATAAACCAAGAACAACTGCACCACTTGAAACAACTCCAATTATATTTCTGGTTTTCTCTTTTTCTAATTGTAATTTACTCGCTTCTTGCGCAATTTTTAATTGTAAGTTCTCTTTTTGATTTTTATCACTTTCATATTTAACTTTTGCAAATTGATTTTTGGCTAATAGCTTTGTCTTTTGCAAACTATCGTTTAAATGCACATAAGTACTATAATACTCCTTTGCTTTTTCTGAATCTTCTAATTCTATAAATTTTTGTAGTGCATCTAATTGGTCTGGGATACTTTTTTGACGAATTGCCACATCATACAATTTAGAAGCATAAGACAATGAAATCTTAGGACTTAATTTTTTATAATATGCTGAAAGGTGAGCATAGCTTGCTATTAATCCCCATAAATCATTTTCTTGCAATCGCATTTCTAAAGCTTTTTCTAGTGCAGGTAATACATTTTCTTCCTTTTTCGCCAACCATTTGGTATATGCTAAATTGTCAATAACCCTAGCTTTTGTTCTAAAAAGAGTTATAGTATCTTTTAGTAAACTATCTAAAATTTTTATGGAAGAATTATAATCTCCTATTTCTCTGTAGGTAACAGCTAAGTTATTTGCTATAAGTATTTTTTGTTGTTTTGAAGTGGTTAAATCGATCGCTTTTTTATAAAAAATTAATGCATCCTCTAGTGCCCCTTGTGATTTTGAAGAAATTGCCCAATTATTATAAACACTTGCTGAGGTATTTGGGCTTTTGTCGCCATAATAATTCAAAGCTAAAGAGCCTGAATAATCACTTGCACTATAATCTCCATAAGTACGCTCAATAATGGCCATTTCTAAAAAGTTATTACCTATTGTAATACTATCTATGTATCTTAAATACTCATTTTTAATTAAATTATAATAGTAATATGCACTATCTTTTTGTTGATTTCTGTTAAAGTAATATGCAATTCTAGTATAATTTAACCCAATGGATGTTGAATCCTTTTCCTCTATTGATTTATGCAATAACTCTTTTGAAATATGAACAGCACTGTCATATTGCCTAACATTTATAAACAAATAAATTTTATAAGCTAGAATATCTTTTTTGTATGAGCTATCTTTTGTTTCAGATACCCATTTCAAAGATTTATTTGCTGCATTTAATCGAGTTTTTAAGTCTAGAGTATCATTTTTCATCTTTTTCATGAAAATACCTATAGAATCCACAGCAATATTATTTGAAGATTTTAATTCTTCTTTTGAAGTACAAGATACCAATAGGGAAAAACTAAAAATAACAAAAAAGAGACATGTAGATATTAAACTTTTCATTCCCCTAAAATACTATAAAACTATATAAATTAGTAGCTATTTATTTTATTTTTTACGGTTTTATTACAGCTAACAATAGCATTATGTTTCTTAGGCTATCAATTCTATAATTTCAAGGATTTAATGATTAAAATAAATATTAATTTTAAAACATAGAAACATACTACTATAGTTCTATAGCTAAGAGTTTTTATGTATATTTTTCAATCAAAAACAATTAAATTCTATTATTTACTTCAATTTTAGTTAAAATCGTATTATTTTTGTTAAAATAGTTTCATTCACTTTGTAAATTCAAATATATTTGTAAATTATCCACAGTAAAAATTTAACCCCTATTATTTTACAAATTATAGCAAATACAAAACATAAGAAATTAAAAATATACCCATGAAAAATACAATTAAAATTTTAGGATTAGTCGCCATTATTATGGTAAGTTCTTTATTAATTTTTGCAACAGAAAACACATCTAAAATAGCTACAGAATCTTCAAATAATGAAGAATCCATAAACAACAACTCTAATACCAGTGAAAGCTATAAAATTAGAGCGCTAAAAATACCTTCTAACTTAGAATTTGCAGGAGAACATGTACCTATTGAAAAAGGAGATATTAGAGAACGCATAGATCGTGAATTATTAGTAAATACCTATTGGCAATCTAACGGTCTGCTTTTGTTTAAAAGAGCAAATAAATATTTTCCTATTATAGAACCTATACTTGCAAAAAATGGAATTCCTGATGATTTTAAATACTTAGCAGTAATTGAAAGTGGTTTACAAGATGTAACTTCTCCGGCCGGAGCAAAAGGTTTTTGGCAAATTATGAGTTCTACAGCTAAAGAAAAAGGACTTGAAGTAAACTCTAATGTAGATGAGCGCTACCACCTAGAAAAAGCAACACAAGTTGCTTGTGACTATTTAAATGCTTCTAAAAAAAGATTTGGCAGTTGGACATTAGCTGCTGCTGCATACAATGCTGGAAATGCAGGAATCGCTAGAAGACTTAAAGCTCAAAAAGTTGATGATTATTACGATTTACTTCTAGTTTCTGAAACAAGTAGATATTTACCTAGAATAGTTGCTGTAAAAGAAATACTATCTAACCCAAATAAATATGGTTTTATTTTTGACGAAGAAGATTTATATGCTTTAGAAGAAACTAAAATTATTAAAGTTGATACTGCCATTACCAATATTGCTGAATTTTCTAAAAATTTAGGTATTAATTACAAAATTTTAAAATATCATAATTCTTGGTTACGCGAAAACAAATTAAATAATAAATCTCGCAAATTATACGAAATTAAAATTCCTGTTAATAATTAAAACAACATCTGTTTATTGACTCTTTTTAATAAAGTGATTCTAATAAACAACAATAGTTATATTTTATATAATTACAAATAAACCTTGTAAACTTATAGGTTTCATAAAATATACCTATATTTCACTTTTTAATAATTTAAAACCAATAAATGGATTTCACCAACCCATTAGTGTATGGAGTACCTTGCTTTTTAGCACTAATTTTACTTGAACTAACTTATAGCAAAACCCACGATAAGAAAGATTTATACAAATGGAAAGATTTAGGAGCTAGCCTTTTTATGGGTGTTGGTTCTGCAGTAATTTCACCACTAATTAAAACTATTTCTGCAATTGTAATTTTTAATATTGTTTTTGAAATATTTAATCCTGAAATTAATGGTGTAAGAACCAATATAATGGGCTGGGAATCTTTTGGATATGCTTGGTATATTTGGATTGCTTGTCAATTATTAGACGACTTTTCATATTATTGGTTTCATAGACAAAATCACATGGTACGTTTTTTATGGGCTGCTCATATTGTGCATCATTCATCAGATAATTTTAACTTAGGAACAGCTGTACGTAACGGATGGTTCACCATTTTATACAAACCTTTTTTTTATATGTGGATTCCTGCGTTAGGTTTTAGACCAGAAATGGTTGTGGTTTGTCTAGGTATTGAAGCGCTTTGGCAATTTCAATTACATTCTGTTTACATTCCAAAAATGGGATTTCTAGAAAAGATTTTCAATACACATACAATGCACCAAGTACACCATGCTAGAAATTTAGAGTATATGGATAAAAATCACGGTGGTTTTTTAAATATTTTTGATAAAATTTTTGGAACTTGGAAAGAGTTCGATGAAAACATTAAAGTTGAATATGGTGTAACGCACGCTCCTGACTCATACAATCCGTGGGTGATTTTAACACACGAATACAAAGATATTTGGAACGACACTAAAAAATCTAAAAACTGGTATCATAAATTTATGTACACTTTTGGACCTCCTGGCTGGAGCCACGATAATAGCACACAAACCGTAAAACAAATGCAAAAAAAAATGCAATTAGAACTTAAAAAGAATAACGTTTAATTGAGATTTTACTTGTATTTATAATTTTAAAAAAAGTAACTTTGCCAAATGGGATTATCTAATAACGACATATTCAAAAAATTACGTGTAGCTCATAAATTGCGCGATACTGATATTATAAAAATTTGTGAACTAGTTGACTTTAAAGTTAGCAAAAGTGAACTAGGTGCCATTTTTAGAAGTGAAGACCACCCCAAATATATGGAATGTGGCGATCAATTTTTACGCAACTTTTTAAACGGATTGATTATTCATTTACGAGGACCAATGCCTCCAAAACAAGCTAAAAACCACGCTGATAAAAAACATTAAAAAATAAATTATTCTGAATTAATTACTGAATAAAATTAAAGTGTTAATGCAGAATTTTATAACAAGTTCAATTTAGGTCAATTGGTAATTTATTTTTGTTCTCAACAAAAACTCTTTTTTACCAAATTAAATTCTTCCATAATTTCTTTTACAATTGCTGCTGCTGGTTTTATTTCGTGAATTAAACCTGCGATCTGACCAATTTCTAATTCTCCATTTTCTAAATCACCTTCAAACATTCCTTTTTTAGCTCTTGCCCTACCCAACTTATCTTTTAGTTGCTCTACAGTCGGTTTTTGTTGATACAATTCTTGAAGTTCATTATAAAACTTATTTTTGATCATTCTAGTAGGAGCCAATTCTTTTAAGGTTAATTGAGTGCCACCATCTTGGGTTTTTACAACTTCATTTTTAAAATTAATATGCGCTGAAGACTCATTACTTGCTGCAAAACGACTTCCTATTTGAACACCATCTGCTCCTAAAATCATAGCCGCCAACATACCTCTACCTGAAGCGATTCCTCCTGCAGCAATTACTGGAATTGATAATTTTTCTTTTACCATAGGAATTAAAGTAAATGTTGTTGTTTCTTCCCTTCCATTATGTCCACCAGCTTCAAAACCTTCAACAACAACAGCATCAACACCTGCTTGTTCAGATTTTAATGCAAATTTTACACTACTCACAACATGTACAACTGTAATTCCATTTTCTTTTAAAAAAGGTGTCCACGTTTTTGGATTTCCTGCTGAAGTAAAAACCACCTTAACACCTTCTTCTACAATTATTTTCATAATTTCTTCAATATTAGGATATAGCATAGGCACATTTATTCCAAATGGCTTTGTGGTAGCTTTTTTACACTTTTGAATATGTTCTCTTAAAACATCTGGATACATAGAACCTGCACCAATTAACCCCAAACCTCCTGCATTACTTACTGCAGAAGCTAATTTCCAACCACTATTCCAAACCATTCCTGCTTGAATAATTGGATATTTTATTTTGAATAATTCTGTAATTATATTTTTCATTTAGTCTTTAATAATTTTAAATATTTTGACTTCATTATTATAGTTAACTTGTAAAAAATAAATTCCTTTAGGCAAATGTGAAATAACCATCGTTGGATTCGATTTTACTATATTACTTTCTAAAATAGTACTTCCAAAAACAGTATAAATAGAACTATTTAATTCATTTAAATCTTCAGGAAAATTAAAATTAACAATATTTGTAACAGGATTTGGATAAATACTTAACAAATTTATAGCTTCTATTTCTTTTGAAAAAACTCCTTCACAAGTTTTACTTGATCTTACTTCAATTAAATCGCCTTGTTTAATTTCTAATTCAAAATTAGTGTCCAATGTTTCCATTGTTTCTTTTCCGTTTAAATAAACAGTAAATGGAGCTGTTCCTTTATCTATTTCTACAATGGCAGTTTTTGAAGCAACCACCACTTTTCCTGAAATAGTTGCACTTTCTTCAATAGTTATATTATAACACTGTTTATAATTTTGTTCTTCAAGAGTAATACAAGCCTCGTATAAACCAACTGGCAAATTAGTTAATTCTATAGTATTTTCATCTGTAAATGAATAATTTGCACCATTAACAGTTACTAAATAATTATAAGAAGTTTCTGAAATAATTTTTAGCTGTCCGTTAGCTGCTCCCGGACAAGTTTCGCTAATAGCTTCTATTTTAAAATTATCAGCCGGTAAAACTAGACAACCTTGACTATTAACCTCTGCTCCTTCTGGTGTGTTTGGACATATATCTAAATCGTTCATAACTCCATCACCATCAAAATCGTAACTACTTTCAAATATTGTAGAAAAATTTGGAATTCCATAACCTTCTTGCTTAGTAGCGTTAGGGTATAAATGTGCAGACTCTTTTATTAATTGCGTAATTTCTGCATTTGTTTTCTCTGGAAAAGCTTGCCACAAACACGCAACAACTCCCGCTAAAACTGGTGATGAATAAGAGGTTCCATTACCTGTAACTACATTTCCAGAAGTATTAATTATTGAGGTAGCTTGCCCTTGCGCACAAACATCTGGTTTAATTCTATCATCTGAAGTTGGCCCAAAAGAACTAAAAGAAGCAATAGTTCCTGAAGCATTAACGGCACCAACTGTTAAAATAGAAGGTGCATCTGCAGGCGCATTTATATAAGGCCAAGATGTATCATTTCCTTCATTACCAGCAGAAGTTACCAATAAGATTCCACGAGAAAAAGCTATTTCAGCACCTCTAGTAATAAATGTAGTTTTACCATCCATAGCACTATAATCATAATTATGGTCTGGATTGTCAAAAAAAACAGAATACCCTAAAGAAGTATTAATAATATCAACACCTAAACTATCAGCTTTTTCAGCAGCTTCAACCCATAAACTTTCTTCTAATCGAACCTCAACAGAAGAATTTTCGGTTCTAAATAAATAATAACTTGCATCTGGAGCAGTTCCTACAAAATTGGTAATTGCCCCACCTACTCCATTTTCTAAATAACCAGCCATTGTAGATAAAACTGAAGTTCCGTGCGAATTACCTCCGTAAAAATATGATGTTCTATCTACAAAATCATAACCCCCTAAAATTTGTCCGTTATCTCTAATTCTTTTAAATGCAAGTAAGGTATCAACCTTTGGAAAACCTGCATCTATAACTGCTATATGCATTCCCAATCCAGTAAAATTATTTTTATGCAATGTTTCTCCTCCTAACATTACTAATTGATTTTCAGCAGTACCATAAGCGAAATCTGTAGTTGTTTCTAACTGTTTATTTTTAACTTTTGAAACGCGTTTTGAAATATTATTTGACTTTGAACTGTTTAAGCTTTTATTAGCAAATTCAATAAAATCTATAAAAACAAAACCTTCTAATTCTAAATTTAATAAGGCATCTATATTTAATTTTTCACCTTGTATATGAATAGCATTTAACCATTTAGATTTTGCCAATACCGTTATTCCAAAAGTATTAGCAATTGTAGTTATATACGTTGATTCAATTGGAACATCTTTAATATCTAATACTATATTATAACGCGTTCGTCTATCTAAAGCACGTTGGCTTAACATATTTAGTGGATTTTCAAAATATGAAGTTTTACTCGGTTTATCTTTAAAATAAACCCACGCATCTTCAATTTGCGCAGATAAATTTGATATTGAGAAAAAGAAAATAAATATGAATAGTCTATTTTTCACTTAATTTTTTTTAAATATAGACTCTAAAAGTACAAATTAATAACTTACAATTAAGCTATTACACCAGAACCTTGCAATTCATCATTTTTATACCAAGCCACAAACTGACCTTCAGTAATTGCCGATTGCATATTTTCAAACGCTACATATAAACCTTTTGCTACTTTATATAACGTTGCTTTTTCTAATTTTTGACGGTATCTAATTCTTGCCAATACCTGAGCAGATGCTCCATTTTCTAATGCTAGATCTTTTCTAACCCAATGCAACTCTTCATTAGAAACAAATAAAACATTTCGGTATAAGCCTTTATGACTTTTTCCTTCACCTGCATAAATAACATTTTCAACTACATCTGTATCTATAACAAATAAAGGTTCTTTAGTACCACCAACTGCCAATCCTTTACGTTGTCCTTTTGTAAAATAATGAGCACCTTGATGTTTACCTACAATTTTACCATCTGAAACTTTGTATTCATATTTTTTTGAGAAAAATGCCAATTCTTCTTCTTTTGAATTAAAATTAGGAATTTCTCTATTATAAATAGTTGAATCTTCTGGTATTTGAACAATAACACCTTCTTTTGGTTCTAATTTTTGCTGTAAAAATTCTGGTAATCGCACTTTTCCAATAAAACATAAACCTTGAGAATCTTTTTTATCTGCAGTTATTAAATCTTGTTCAGCTGCAATTTTTCTAACTTCTGGCTTTGTTAATTCACCTATCGGAAACATTGCTTTAGCAAGTTGTTCTTGTGATAATTGACATAAAAAATAAGACTGATCTTTGTTTGTATCTTTACCAGATAATAATTTATAAACTTTTTCTCCTAAAATTTTCTCTGTTCCTTTTCTACAATAATGACCAGTAGCTACATAATCAGCTCCTAAATCCATTGCAATTTTCATAAAAACATCAAATTTTATTTCTCGGTTACACAGTACATCTGGATTTGGCGTACGTCCCATTTCGTATTCTTTAAACATATAATCTACAATACGTTCTTTATATTGTTCGCTTAAATCTACAACTTGAAATGGAATTCCTAATTTATCAGCTACAAGCATAGCATCATTACTATCTTCTAACCAAGGGCATTCATTTGATATGGTTACCGAGTCATCGTGCCAGTTTTTCATAAACAAACCAATAACTTCATAGCCTTGTTCCTTTAACAAATATGCTGCTACACTACTATCTACACCACCAGAAAGACCAACTATTACACGTTTCATTTTAAAAAATTTAGAATGCAAAGATACTGATAACTTTTAGTAACAAAAAGTTAATTTTAATGAGTAATTTTCATAAAAAAAAAGCCTATCAAAAAATTGATAGGCTTTACAATAAATAATCGATAATAATTATATTAAATAACTTTTACGTTTACTGCGTTCATTCCTTTTCTACCTTCTTGTAAATCGAATTCTACCTCATCACCTTCACGAATCTCATCGATTAAACCAGAAATGTGTACAAAATGTTCATTGTTTGAGTCTTCTTCTTTGATGAATCCAAAACCTTTAGTTTCATTGAAGAATTTTACTGTGCCTTTACTCATTATTAAAATTTTTAATTTATTATATTTTACAAATATACTTAATTTTATTTAACATCATTATTTTTAGTATTTTATATTTATTTTTTGGGTGTATAAATAAGGGTTTTTGTTTTAAAATAAACTTATATAAATAAACAAACTATTATAGGTATCAATATTTTGTTAAAGTTTTCACAAACAATATTAAACAAAATAAATCACTTCTAAAAACATAATAACTTTATTTTCAAGGTATTAAATACATCCAAACACAGTGCGAGTGATTTGAAATAAAGAATAGTAGATTTTATTTTGTTCAACTTTAACTATGTTTTGTTGAACATTTATTTATTTTTTATATCTTAGTCGAAACTAAAAAATATTAAACCATGAAAAAATCACCTTACATTCTTACCGTATTTTTATCGATAATATTATTATCTCTTAGCATTTTATCTTGTGATGATGACGATGATACAATAAAAACTCCTGAAACAAATACTATTACAGACTTTCTAGTTGAAAATATAGATAATTATAGTAGCCTTTTAGCCGCTTTACAAAAAACTGATTTGGTAGAAGCTTTAAGTGGTGATGAAATCTTTACTGTTTTTGCACCTAATAATACAGCTTTTGACGAATTCATATCAAGTACAGGTTTCAACTCTTTAGATGATGTACCTGTTGATGTTTTAACACAAATACTACTAAACCACGTTATTGCAGGAAATGTACAATCTAGTGATTTAGCTACTGGTTATATTAGTTCACTTTCTACTGCAACTCCAAACAACGCTAATATGAGTATGTATATTGACATAACTAATGGTGTTAAAATTAACGGAACTGCTACTGTAACTGGCGCTGATAATAATGTAGACAACGGTGTTATTCACTTAGTAGATGCCGTTATTGGATTACCAACTATTGTCACTATGGCAACTTCTAATAATAGTTTTACCAACTTAGTAGTTGCTTTAACTAGAGATGATCAACCTAATTTTGTATCTGTATTATCTACTGCAAATGGAACTGACCCTGCTCCTTTCACTGTTTTCGCCCCAACTGATGCTGCTTTTAGTGCTTTATTAACGGAACTTGGTGCTGATAGCCTAGCTGATATTGATGGAGCCACTTTAACCGCAACTTTAAACCATCATGTTGTAGGTGGTGCAAATGTAACTGCCGAAATGCTTACTGATAATATGACTGTAACCACTTTAGGTAGTGATATTACTGCAAACATCTCTGGTGGCGCTACGTTAACCGATACCAATGGTAGAGTAAGTAATATTATAGTTACAAATGTACAAACTGCTAATGGAGTTATCCACGTTATTGACAAAGTGGTTTTACCTAATTTAAATTAATATTCTTTAATTATTTAATTAGATAAAAAGACTGTTTGAAAAGTTTAAAAACCAATCAAACAGGCTTTTTTATTTTTATAAATTTATTCTTCTACATGACTACCCTTTATAGGTTCAGAATGCTTAGGTAAGACTAAATTTAAAATAACACCAACTACAGAAGCTAGACCGATACCTGCTAAAGAAAAATTTCCAAAACCAATTTGAGCACCACCAATTCCAACGGTTAAAATAATAGAAACAATTACTTGGTTTCTGGTAATAGAAAAATCGGTTTTAGCATCTATTAACGTTCTAATTCCAATACTTGCTATCATACCAAAAAGCAATAACATAATTCCGCCTAAAACAGCTGTAGGTATTGTTTTTAAAATGGCACTAATTTTACCAATAACTGAAAATACAATTGCAGTAACAGCAGCAATTCTTAATACCCTTGGATCCGTTATTTTGGTTAGTGCAACAGCTCCTGTAACTTCAGAATATGTTGTATTTGGTGGTCCTCCTAAAAAACCTGCAAATGCAGTAGCAACACCATCACCTAATAATGTTCTATGCAAGCCTGGTTCTTTAACAAACTCTTTATCTGCTACACCTCCTATTGCATACATATCTCCTATATGTTCAATAATAGGTGCAATTGCTACTGGAATCATATATAAAATTGCTCCCCAATTAAACTCTGGTGTTGTAAATTTAGGAAAGGCAAACCAAGCTGCTTCATTTACTGGTGAAAAATCTACCAAACCTGTAAATATTGATATTATATAACCGACAACAATTCCTATAAATATTGGAATTAATTTTATCAATCCTTTTGTAAAAGTTACTATAATTATTGCTGTAGCTAAAACAACAAGTGCAATTGGCCAATTAGATTTAGCCATATCTACTCCAGTTGAAGCCAAAGATAATCCTATAATCATAATAACGGGTCCAACAACTACTGCTGGAAATATTTTTTCAATAACCCGCAATCCCCATAATTTTATTATGGCTGAAACTATTGAATAAACTATACCTACCGCAATAATTCCTCCTAATGTTCCTGAATATCCGTATAATTTTGTTGCAGCTATTATGGGTGCTATAAAAGCAAAACTACTTCCTAAAAAAACAGGAACTTTTCCTTTGGTAATTAAATGGAATATTAGTGTTCCAACACCTGCTGTAAATAAAGCTACTGAAGGATCTATATTTATTAAAAGTGGCACTAATACTGTTGCTCCAAAGGCAACAAATAAAAATTGAATTCCAATAATTACTCTCTTTATTGGACTTGAAGTGTTTGTTAAAGTTTGATTTTGTTTCATTTATTAAAATTTATTGGGTTTATAAGTCTTAAATTATTTAATAATAGCTGATATATTCAGCATAAAAATTAGTACTAATTTGACTTTCAGATAGTTTCAATGTAGAAATAAACATTACTTTGGAATGCTAAAAATTTAATTGAGCTAATTTACTTATAAAATCAAAACAATTTTATTACCATTATAAAATGTTATAAAAACAAAATGTTAATAATTATTAAAAAGGAATTTTTAAACCTGTATTCAAAATCTAAAACACTAATTTTAACATATTTACAAACAAAACATTTAACTATAATTGGTTATTTATAATTAATTAAAATAGCAAAATAGAGTGCTTAGAAAATAAATTTCTAAACACCTAATTTTAATTTCTTAGAATTTATTTTGACTAAAATTTAAATTTTATACTTGTAATAAAATTTCTTCCAATGTTTAGAATGCCATCTGATTTTAAACGAGATAAATGAGAAATATACGATTCATTAAAAACATTATTTACATTTAAGTTAACATCAAAATATAGTTTATTAAATTTAACAGTGCCTCCAACACCAACATTTATCAGGTTATAAGCATTACTCTTGGTCTCAAATTCACTTATATTAGTTTGTTTAAAAGTATTTTCAAGAGTAATAGATGCAAATCCATTTTGTAATGTATTTGTATTATTAAACTCTGCTCTTATAGTATTTGTAAGTTTATTGGCTGGTATTAACGGTAAGTAATCTCCATTATCTTGTTTTCCAACAACCAATTCAAAATTACTATTTAAATGCAACCAATCTAAAGGATGTGGATGTAAATGCAATCCAAATTCTCCTCCATATAATTTTGCATTTTCTTGCGTATAACTATAAACATCGTTACCATCTTCTACCTCACCTGTTGGAGAAATAAAAATATAATCGTTAATATGATTGTAAAAACCATTTGCAACCAATTCAAAATGATCTGTTTTATATTCAAAAGAAATATCCGATTGAAGGTTTTGTTCTTGTTTTAACTTAGTATTCCCAAGTTCAAATCTATTAGAACCATGGTGAACTCCATTTGAAGTTAATTCGGCCAAATTTGGAGCTTTAAAACCTGAAGCAACGTTAAATCTACTAATTACTGTATTAAATAAAAGTGTTTTATACCCTATTGAAGCCGAAATATTATCAAATGTTTTATCAATAGCTTCAAAAATATGGATTTCATCTTCATGCAAAACTTCATGGTAAGCTGTTGAAATATTTCTAGTATCAAAACGAAATCCTCCTTGAAAACTGCTATTACTTATTTGATACATTGCAGTTACAAAAACACCAACATCATTAGTTGTAGCATCTGGAATTAAAATTTCTTCACCAAAATTCTTATTTTTTTGATGCATTCCTTGCACTCCAATAACTGTTTCAATTGAATTAAATTTTGGCAAATGCCATTTAATATCGTAACTATAAGTATCTAATTTTAGTTGTAAAGCAGCTTCTTCACTTTCGTGATCTTCCTCTTCTACATGAGCTTCGTTATCGTGGTCATCTTGTTCTAAATGTTCATCATGGTCGTGTTCTTCAAATTCATTTCGTAAATTTTCGGTATAACCAAATACTGTTGAAATTTTTGAATTATTCAAGAAAATAGTATTGTTTAAACTCAACATTTTAGTTGTTAAATCTTGGTAAGGAAGCATTTTTTCTTTTGAAGTAGACTGTACTCCAATTTCTTCAGGAATACCAATAATACTTCTGTTGTATAAAAAACGAACTATGCTAGAAATACGCTCACTATTATATCCAATTGCTGTATTAAAATTGGTTTCATTAAATCGTGTATTTGTTACACGTTCATCATTTGCAGTTTTATAATCGCTATGAGTATTATGCGATCCGTTTACTAAAAACTTCCATTTATTATACGATTGTTTAGCACTAAATAAAGTACTACTTCCTGCTGTATTTGAATAAAAAGTTTGACCTCCAGAAATATTAAAACTGTTTATTGGTGCAAATTTTATAGGATTAAAATATAAAACACCACCCAAAGCATCTGACCCATATAATAAAGATGCTGGACCTTTTATAACCTCTAAACTTTCAATACTTGATGCATCAACCCCCAAACCATGTTCGTCTCCAAATTGCTGATTTTCTAATCGTAAACCCTGGCTATAAACAAGTACTCTATTACCTCGTAAACCTCTAATAACAGGCTTTCCAATTCCGGTTCCTGTAGCTATTGTAGACACACCAGGTAAAGAACTAATTCCTTCACTTAAAGTCAACATTCCTTTATTTTGTAATTGTGCAATGGTAGCCTTTTCAACTTTCATTACATTTTCACTTTGTAACTTATTAAATGGCGTTGAAATAATTACTTCATCCATTTTAAATACACTTTCTTCTAAAATAAATGTTAACTCTGTTGTTGCAATATTAAGTTCAACTGTTTTAATTTGAGTTTTATAACCTAAAAAAACGATGGTTAATTTTATTGTATTATTAGGTAAATTATTTAATTCAAAATAACCATTTTCATCTGTTGAAGTTCCTTTATGGAGTTCTTCTACAAACACTTCAACTCCTAAGAGTGGTTGGTTGTTTGTATCGGTTATAGTACCAGAAATAGTATGTTGTGCTTGTGCAACAAAAGATAATCCTACAAATAGAATTCCTAAAAATATTTTCATGTAATCTGTATTTTCTTATTGATATTAAATTATGTTTCAGTCAATTACAACTAAAACACTCTATATTTAAACTGTTAAACCAATAAAAAGGGAGGTGCTCTGGAAGATTTAAAATAAAGCTCAACTGTTTTAATTCTCAGTTTTTCTGAATAATTTTTTTCGAAGTCAAAATCGTTATCTAAGAAAGTAATTTCAGATTCAAAATTAACAGCATTGGTATTTATTATAAAATGAAAAACCGAACAATCAATTTCATGTATGTCAAAATGAACTTTATTTTGAGCGTTACAAACCGAGTGTTCGTGTTTTTTAAAAGAATGAATGAACTGTACTGCAAATGGTAGCAGTACAGCAACAAGTAAAACACTTGAAATTATATGTTTAAATTTTCTTTTAATTGCCTTTATTTTCGGCAAAAATAGTAAAGTAATTAATCTTTAACCCCTAATTTACCTAAAATAATTTCTAGTAAGCACCATTTTGTAAATCCACGTTGAAATAAATTTGCACCTACAAATGCGGTAAACCAAAGCCAATTTTCATTTACATAAACGGCAAGAGCTAAACTAATTAATATAAAAGCTCCAGGAATAATATTCATTAATCTTGATTTCATTTTTTTAATTTTTTAGTTAATATATTTTTCTATTTCTAATACAATTGCTTTAATTGGATTAGATTTTGATTTTTCTGCATTAAATGCTTCTACTCCTTTAAAAATTGCTTCTACTTTATCTTCGGTTGTAAATGCAAAATATAATTTAGAATCATGTGAATCTCTTTGCGCAGAAAACCAATTATTTTGAATAGTTTTAGAAGGGAAAAATTTTTGTCCTTGAATATCAGAAGTACTATACACTAATATTTCTGCTTTTTCAAAAATTTTAGACACATCTTTTTCAAATTGTGATACGCTTGTTATTATAAGTAGTTTCATATTTAATTTGGTTTATAGTGAATTATACTGGTTATTTTCTATTTGAATACCTCGTTATTCTTAAACAATACTTCAATTCCACTAAATTTTGGTTACCCAGTGAAATTGAAGTAATTTTTATAAGAACCTAAAATAAATTTAGATAAACGAGTTTCTATTATTTTTCTGGATATTTATGTTTCTCTGTCATATAATATACTAACGGCACTACTAATAAAGTTAAAACCGTTGCTGTAATTGTACCTCCCATTAATGAGATTGCTAATCCTTGGAAAATTGGATCAAATAAAATTACAAATGCTCCTATTACCACGGTTCCAGCTGTTAATAATATTGGTGTTGTTCTTACAGCTCCTGCCTCAATTACTGCTTGTTTTAACGGAATACCGTCTTGTAAACGCAGCTCTATAAAGTCTATTAATAATACTGAGTTTCGCACCATAATTCCTGCTAAAGCAATCATTCCAATCATAGAAGTTGCAGTAAAGAACGCTCCCATTAGCCAGTGGCCAACTATAATACCAACCATAGAAAGCGGAATTGCTACCAACATTACCAATGGCGCTTTAAAGTTTTGGAACCAACCTACAATTAGTAGATAAATTACAAATATTGCAACAGCAAAAGCAGCTCCTAAATCTCTAAATACTTCATATGTAATTTGCCATTCTCCATCCCATTTTACTGTATAATTATCTTCATGTACTGGTTGTTGATTAAATTCTTCATTTAAAGTATATCCGGTAGGAACTTCAATTTCATCTAACCTATCACTCATATTTAAGATTCCATATACAGGACTTTCTAATTTTCCAGCCATATCAGCAATTACATACACTACTCGTTTCTGATTTTTACGGTAAATTGATTTCTCTCTTACTTTTTCTTCAACCTTTATTAAATCACCAACAGGAATTGCAACTCCCATTTGCGAAATAACTTTTAGTTGTTTTATATCGTTTATTGAAGACTTTTCTTTTTCATCTAAAGCTAATACCAAACCAACTTGATCGTTTGCTGTTTCATTATACAATGCTGAAATTGGTTGTTCTGAAAGCGCCATTTTTAAAGTGGCTACAATTTGTTGAGGAGCAACTCCATTTAACATTGCTTTTTCTTTATCTATAACAAAATTAAATTCTGTTTGATCCGCTTCAATCATATCGTCAACATCAACAATATCATTTGTTGTTGAAACAATACCTTTCAACTGTTTTGCAATATTAATCTGCTCTTTATAATCTGGTCCATAAACTTCAGCAACAATTGTAGACATTACTGGTGGTCCTGGTGGAACCTCAACCAATTTCACATTTGCATTAAAGCGTTTTCCAATTTCTTGAATATCGGCTCTTAATTTTTTTGCTACATCATGACTTTGTTCTGAGCGTTCTTCTTTATCAATTAAATTTACTTGAATATCGGCCATATTAGAACCTCCACGTAAATCGTAATGACGTACCAAACCGTTAAATGTAATTGGTGCAGAAGTACCTACAAAACTTTGATAATTATCAACTTCAGGTCTTTGAGATAAATAATTAGCAATTTCTCTTGTTACTGCTGATGTATTTTCTAAAGTTGTACCTTCTGGCATATCTACTACCACTTGAAATTCATTCTTATTATCAAAAGGCAGCATTTTTACGGCAACTCCCTTGGTATAAAATAAAGCCATTGAAGCTAGTAATAATAACGATGTTAGTCCTAAAAATAACCAACGTTTCTTTTTATTTTCTAGCAATGGTTTTTCTAACTTGTTATATAATTTAAATATAAAAGTAGTTTCTACGCCTTGCTCTTTCTTTTCTTCTTGTTTATCTTTTTCTCTTAAAATATAAAATCCTAAATAAGGTGTTATTGTTAAAGCTACAAATAAAGAAATTATCATTGCTATTGATGCTCCAATAGGCATTGGGCTCATATAAGGCCCCATTAAACCAGATACAAATGCCATCGGTAATACAGATGCAATTACGGTAAATGTTGCTAAAATTGTTGGGTTACCAACTTCATTAATAGCGTATAATGCGGCTTGTTTAAATGGTAATCGCTTCATTTTAAAATGCCTGTGCATATTTTCGGCTATAATAATGGAATCATCTACCACAATACCTGTTACAAATACCAATGCAAATAGTGTAATTCTATTTAGGGTATAATCTAACATATAATAGCTAAACAATGTCATAGCAAATGTAATTGGTACTGATAGAAACACTACCAAACCACCACGCCAGCCCATTGCTAACATTACTACAATTGTAACGGCTAAAATAGAACCAATTAAATGCATTAAAAGTTCAGAAACTTTATGAGATGCAGTTTCACCATAATTACGTGTAACTGTCATATGAACATCATCTGGCAATAAATCTTGTCTTAAATGCTCTACTTTATCTAATATTTTTTCTGAAATTTTCATAGCATCAGCACCTTTTCTTTTCCCAATAGAAATAGTAACTGCAGGATATTCTGAAGCATAAGTTTCAGATAATTCATTTGCTTTTCCATAACCAAAAGACACATATTCTTTTGGAATTTCAGGTCCGTCTGTTATAGTTGCAATTTGTTTTAAATAAACAGGCATATTTTGTTGTACACCTACCACTAAATTTTCTACATCTTCAACATTTGTTAAAAAATTTCCTGTATTTACCAGGTATTCTGTATTATTATTATCAAAACTACCCGAAGTTAATTGTTGGTTATTTGCTTGAATTTTTTGAGTAACACTTAACATATCCAAGCCACTTTCTGCCATTTTATCTTTATCTAAAACAACACGCACTTGTCTATTTCTACCACCAATTGCTTTGGTAATGGCAACATCATTAATTTTTTCAATTTCACTAGTTAATTCGCTAGCAACTTGTTTTAATTGGTAATCATCATACGTTTCACTCCATAATGTTAAAGCCAACATTGGAACATCATCTATTGCTCTTGTTTTTACTAATGGCATAGAAACACCTTGCGGCATTTGATCCATATGCTTCATAATTTCGTTATAAAGCTTTACAAACGAACGTTCAATATCTTCACCAACATAAAATTGTACAATTAACATTGCTTGTTCATTCATTGAAGTAGAATACACATATTCTATTCCTTTAATATTTGAAACAATTTTTTCTAGTGGTTTTACTACTCTAGATTCAACCTCAACAGAACTTGCACCTGGATAACTTACAAAAACATCTGCAATTGGCACGTCTATTTGTGGTTCTTCTTCTCTTGGAATTAAAAATGAACTATATACACCAATGACCATAAACATAATCATTAACAAAATAGTTAATTTTGAATTCATAAATACTTTGGCTATACCGCCAGCTAATCCTTCTTTCATCTATGTATTTTTTAATTTTTTAAATAAGTTAGATGGAACTTTCTAGGATTAACTAATTATTTTCGATTTTAATAATTAGTTAATCAAGAACGTTTCATAATTATTGTACGTTAAGTTTAGAACCGTTAACTATTTTACTTTCAGACGTTAAAACAAATCTGTCTTCTGCCGATAATCCAGATAAAACTTCTGTTTTATCGCCAAACTCTTTTCCTAAACGCAACCAACGTAATAATGCGGTATTAGACTGACTTACAACATAAACGCCTCTTAATTCACCACGTTCAATAATAGAAGATGTAGGAATTAAAATTGGTGTATTTTCTCTTGCAGTTTTTTCTGTTGGAAATTGTACTGAAGCAAACATTCCAGATAATAATTTAACATCTGTCTCTTCTAACACAATTTTTACTAAATACTGTCCCCCAGTATTTTTTGTTGAAGAACTAACTTCAGTAATTGTTCCTTTTAAAATTTTATTGATAGATTTTATTAAAACATCTACTGTAGTACCATTTTTTATTGAAGTAATTTCAGATTCTGGAACCATAGCAATTACTTGAAATTTACCCGGATTTTCAATGCTAATTAGAGGCATACCAGGATTTGCCATATCTCCTGCATTTATAAATTTACCCGTAATAACACCGCTAAAAGGCGCCGTTATATTTGAGTATGACAATTGAGCATTAACTTGATTTTTCATTTGATTTGTAGCTTCCAAACGTGCCTTTGCCATTTCATAATTAGCTGTAATATCATCCATTTCTTTTTGCGAAGCACTATTGCTACTAAACAACACCTTAAAACGATTGTAATCTTTCTCTGCACTTTTAAATGCTGCTGTAGCTTCCGCTATTGAAGCTCCTACTTGAGCTTTTTGAGCTAAAATATCTGCACTGTTAATACTTAATAACAATTGTCCTTTAGAAACTTTATCTCCAACGTTTACATGTACTTTATTTACGTACCCCATATTACGAGTACTTAAGTTAGCATTTTGGGTTGCCTCTACTTTTCCACTTGCAGTTATAAAAGTACCAACTTCTGATGAAGGTGTACTTACTTTTACATTTACTGCAACTCTATTATCAACAACTTTTACATTATCTTTTCCACAACTGATTACTATTGTTAAAGTAATAATTGTTAGTATTTTAAATATATTTTTCATTATGGTAGTATTTTAAGTATAGTGATTTTAGTTAGATTATTTTGTTAAAAAATTTACATATGATTTTGTAAAATTGTAATTATAAACTGCTTGTAAATATTCTAGTTGCTTTTGTAAATATTTTGTTTCAGAAATTAATACGTCTGAAGTTTTTTCCAATCCTTGCTCGTATCTATTTGTTCTAATTCTTAACGCTTCTTTAGATTGTTCAACCGCTAAACTTGTTAAATTCATACTGTTTTCAGCATCTTTTAACTGACGTTTTGCTTTGTTAAACTCTAATTGACTTTTATTTTTGTATTGTTCTAAACTAATTTCAGCCTTATCTAATTCTGCTTTACTTTTTTGTGTTTTACCAATACGTTTAAAACCTTCAAAAACATTCCAAGATAATTGTGCACCAACTAAATAACCGTTAGCATTTGCATTAAAAATTTTATCATCGTACAATTCGTAACTTCCAAAAGCATTTAAACTTGGTAAATACGACATTTTATTGGCCTTGTACATATTTGTATAAGCTTCTGTACTTTTTTCCATAGCTTCTATATCTGCTCTATTTTCTGAAAGTTCTTGATTGTATACTTCTAAGTTTAAATCAGCTGTTAAATCTGCAGATGGTTTTAATAGTGTTTCACTAGTATCACCTATTAAAAACAAAAGGTAATCTGAAGCATTTTTAATACCGCTTTTTGCTGTTAATAATTGATTTTCTACTTCAGTAACATGAACTTCTACCGAAAGAATATCCGATTGTTGTAAATAACCTTGTTTTAAACTATTTTCTGCAATTTTCTTATTTTCTAATGCAGCTTCTTTTGCTTTTTCTAATACTTCAACAGCTTTATACGCTACTTGTAATTGCATATATACTTTGGTTACTTCTAGCTTTATAGCATCTATAGTTCTAGTTGTTTGCAATTCAAAAGCATTCATTTTAGCTTTTGCTGCTTTACGCATATAAATACCATCTGCATTAAAAATTGGTTGTTGTATTTCAATTTTAGTAGTAAAATTTTGAATAGCATCTGGGTCATTTAAAAGTTCAGGATTAAAATCTTCTTGTGTTAAAATTTCCTGATTTAGTTTTGAACCAAACGCCATTAAAGGGTTATTGGTTGAAATACCAGAATGTGAAATTGAAATATTAGGCAATAAAATTGAATTAGTTTGATTGTAATCTGCCTTTGCTGCATTAAAATTTTGTTCAGATATTTTAACAGTGTGGTTATTACTTTCAACTTTTTCTAATATTTCATTTAAAGAAATTTCAATTTCTTGTTGTGCATTACCTATTGAAATGTTTAATAGAAATAATGAAATGAATAAAATAAATGTACCTCGCATCTTAATTTCTTTTTTAGTTTAGTGCAAATGTAATTGAGGTTGATTACCTAAGCAGTAATAAACATTACAAACATCTGTAACATTTATTACCTAAAGTTTTAAAGATTATTACCAAAGTACTAAAAACCCTAGAAATTAGCGGGTTATTTACATAAAAATGAAAAGTTTATTGTTTTAAAAACTCTAAAATTTATACTGGCTAACTACAATAAATATTTTGTAAAAAACGAATTTAATAGATTAAAAAAGATTTAAATACTAAACCTTTTTTATACGAGGAAGTTTAATTTTTACATCGTTACCAGAAATTATGGTAGCCAGTAATTGTGTTTGAGGAAATTGTTCGAAAATAATCTTTAAAAATACCGTTATTGGAATTGACATAATTAAACCAGGTACACCCCAAATATAACCCCAAAGCATTAACATTACTAAGATTGTAATAATATTTATAGAGAATGATCTTCCCATAAATATTGGTTCTAAAATACTTCCAAAAACTACTTGAACTAAAGTAATTGTAATTATAAAAAATAATAAAGTACTTGTTGGATCTAATTCAACAAAAGCAAAAAGTGCTAATAAAATTACAGAAACAACAGAACCAATCATTTGAATAAAATTTATAAGAAAGGCAAATAGTCCCCAAAATATAGGAAAACTAACATCAAAAAAATAGCATGCCAATCCAAAACCAAGACCGGTAAGTGCGCTTACTAAAAACTTAACTTTCACAAATTTTATTAAGTCTTTTTCAATTTTCATAAAGGTTTTTACCGATGCAAATTTTTGTTTTAAAATAGTATTATTTAAAAATTTTTGAAAATTGATAGATTCTGCTAACCATAATACAACAAAAAATGCCGTCATTAAAGTCATAGAAACTGTATTTCCAATAAAATCAAAAGTAGAGCCAAAATTATTAGAAATAGTATCACTATTTATAAAATGGCTTATAAGGTTTCCATCATCAAAATAGTTAATTCCTAAAAAGTCCTCAAAAGATTTTGCTAAAAGATTTATTTTTGTAGCAGCTTTTTCAAAAAACATACTATCTGTAGCTAAAATCTCTCTACTTGTTATTTTTATAAGCTCTCCTCCTATTTTAAAGACACCTACAAATATTAATAACACTATAAAAATACTTATAAAATTATGTATTTTACGTTTAGACAACCATCGCATTAAAGGTAAAAACAACAATGCTATAAACATTGAAAAAATTAATGGTATAAAAATGAAAGACATTGTTTTTAAAATGTAAAATACCATAGGTATTACCAATAAAAGCAATAAAATATTAGTTGTTTTTAAATCTTTCATGTGTTTATATTATTATATTTTAACGTTTAATTGCTATTATTTGTTTTAATAAAATCAATAAATTAGCAAATACACTCTAAAAATTTATGTAAAAGTAATAACAAAAATCGCTTAATTAAATTGGAGTTTGTTAATTAATGGTAAAATTTAATTATTTTTTTCGAACTTTCATATTTAGGGCTTCAACACCTAATGAAAATGCAATTGCAAAATATAAGTATCCTTTTGGTATGGCACCAACTGGTTTATTAAAAACTTCTAAATGCGATAAATGAGCTCCTTCTGTAATTAACATAAACCCTATTAAAATTAAAAATGACAATGCTAACATTTGTATTGTTGGGTTTTTATTTACAAATTCACCAACTGGTGTTGCAAAAATCATCATTATCAATATTGAAATTACTACAGCTGCAATCATTATTATTAATGCTCCAGGTACACCATTAGTCATACCCACAGCGGTTAAAACAGAGTCGAAAGAGAAAACCATATCAATCATAACAATTTGAAAAATAACACTTCCAAAAGAGCTTTTAACAACACTTTTTACGGTCTTTTCTTCTACTTTGTCTTCAACGCCTTCTACTTTATGGTGAATTTCTTTTGTACTTTTATACAGTAAAAATATACCTCCTAATATTAAAATTACACTTTGCCCTGTTATACCTCCTTTTAGCCAATTTAAATCGAACGTAAAGAAAGGTGCTTTCATAGAAATAAGATAAGAAACACCTAACAGTAAAAATATTCTAAATATAAGCGCTAATAAAAGTCCTAACCTGGTTGCTTTTTTAATTTTATCTTTTGGTAATTTACCTGCTGTTATTGATATAAAAATAATATTATCAATACCTAAAATAATTTCTAAAAAAGTTAAAGTCAGCAGAGCTATCCATGCATCTGCTTGTAAAAATATTTCCATGATTTATTCTAATATTTTAAAAATCTCTCCTTTTTGAACATAATTAGAATACCCAATAACAGCTTCAAACTCGTACGAATCATCTTCAACATTTGTTATTTTTACATGAATTGGATCTTCATCTATTGCTGTTTTTGGATGCAACATTTTTAAGGTATAATTAAAATTGTTTTTCCAAGAAATTGATAAGGTGTCTACTCTATCTTCATATTTTTCAATTTGTAAAGAATCTTGCCTTATAATAATTGTTTTTTCATACCCTTTTCCCGCTGGAATTTCAAAAGTTCCAGATTTAAAACGGTCTGCTTTTAAAGGTTCAGTATTACAGCTAATTATAGCTGTTAAAAATATTAATAGTGCAATTTTTTTCATTAAAATGTATTTATATACCTGTATAATTACTTGGTGTTATAGCTTTTAATTCAGTTTTAATTTCATTAGAAACATCTAAACCATCAATAAAATCTGCCATAGATTTTTGTGTAATTTTTTCATTTGTTCTTGTTAAACCTTTTAAAGCTTCATACGGATTTTGGTATGCTTCTCTTCTTAATATTGTTTGAATTGCTTCTGCAACAACAGCCCAATGATTTTCTAAATCTTGCGCAAATTTTTCTTTATTAATTAATAACTTGTTCAATCCTTTTAACGTAGAAGTGAAGGCAATAATTGTATGAGCAAATGGAACTCCTACATTTCTTAAAACTGTAGAGTCTGTTAAATCACGTTGTAAACGAGAAATTGGAAGTTTTGCAGATAAATGTTCAAAAAGTGCATTTGCAATTCCTAAGTTACCTTCAGAATTTTCAAAATCTATAGGGTTTACTTTATGAGGCATTGCCGATGAACCTACTTCTCCTTTTTTAATTTTTTGCTTAAAATAATCCATAGAAATGTATGTCCAAATATCTCTATTAAAATCAATTAAAATAGTATTTATACGCTTTTGAGCATCAAAAATACCAGCTAAATGATCGTAATGTTCTATTTGTGTAGTTGGAAAAGAATGGTGTAACCCCAAAACTTTTTCAACAAAATGAGTACCAAATGCTTTCCAATCTATTGTTGGATAAGCAACTTTATGTGCGTTAAAATTACCTGTTGCTCCACCAAATTTAGCTGCATAAGGTACATTTTGTAATTGCTTTATTTGTTGCTCTATACGTTCTACAAATACTAGTATTTCCTTTCCTAAACGTGTAGGTGAAGCTGGTTGACCGTGTGTACGTGCTAACATTGGTACATCTTCCCAAGCTACTGCTAATTGTCTTAGTTTTTCTAAAAGAATTGCAAGTTCTGGGTAGTAAACTATATCAAATGCATCATTAATTGATAATGGAGTAGCTGTATTATTAATATCTTGCGATGTTAATCCAAAATGTATAAACTCTTTATATTTGTGAAGATTTAACGCATCAAATTTTTCCTTAATAAAATATTCAACAGCTTTTACATCGTGATTTGTAATACTTTCAATATCTTTTATTTTTTGTGCATCTTCTGAAGTAAAATCTATATAAATACTTCTTAATTGTTCAAAAAGTTCACTATTAAAATCAGCTAATTGTGGCAAAGGAATTTCGCACAATGCTATAAAATACTCAATTTCTACTTTAACTCTATATTTTATCAGCGCTTCTTCCGAAAAAAAAGGTGCTAAATTTGCTACTTTACTTCTATATCTTCCATCTATTGGAGATATTGCGTTTAAACTTGTTAATGCCATCTTTTAGTTTTGTGTTGAAAAATGCAAAATTAATGAAATAAAGCTACATTTTGAAATTTTATTGCTTGTTTATCAAGCCTAAAGTAATCTTTCCTCTAGCTTTATATGCTGCACTTTCTTTAGTTATATTTTGCTGTAATATTAATTGTAGTTCTGGGTGTACCCAATCGTAGTTTTTTCCTAGTAAAAACAAAGTCGTCATAGTGTAAGCTTTTACCGCAACTTTATGTTGGCTAATCATCCAATCGAAACCGGCCTCAATAATTCTATCAATCTGTTTTTTTGTTAGAGTTTCTTTAACAATTGAATTATTTTTAGATGTATAAGCTTTTGCTATAAACCCACATATTTTAGCTGCTGGGCGCACAGCGCTTCCAAAATAAAGTTTTCCAATATTTAATGTAAATTCTTCTAAATACGGAGCTATCCAATCTAATTTTTCGGTAAGCACATATTCTAAAACCCAAGCTGCTTTAACCGATAACTTATTATCTACTTCAAAAACAATTTCTATTAAGAATTTAAGTAATTCAGGATTTTCTAAAACTAAATTACTTACTTGCAACCTATTTACTCTTAAAGCAGGTCCTAAATTATTTAACTGTTGTAATAAAAAGTTTTTTGTCAAATTAAATTATTTATAAATTTTAAACTCACATATAATTAGTTACTTTTCAGATTCTTTATCTTTCTTTTTAGGAGATAACTTATACAATAAATACACAAATCCTACGATTATATGTAGTATCACAACAATCATTATTGTGTAAAACCAAAAATTTGAAATTGCCATAATTTAGTTTTGTGCTAAATTTATGAAAAGAAAACAATACCTTTATTTTTTAAATGAAAAAAAATGAAAAAAACACTTTTAATAATTCTTGTAGTTGTAGTTGTAATTCAATTTATAAGACCTAAAAAAAATATTTCTAATGAAGTAATAAATGATATTACTACTGTACTTACAGTTCCAGAAGATGTTCAAGAAATAATTAAAATATCGTGTGCCGATTGCCATTCAAACAATACAAATTATCCTTGGTATAGTGAAATTGCTCCAATTTCTTGGTATTTAGCATCACATGTTAATGATGGTAAAAAACATTTAAATTTTTCTGAATGGGCTACCTATAACAAACATCAAAAAGAGCACATTATTAAAGATTTAAAAAAGGAATTAAAATCTAAAAAAATGCCTTTAAATAGTTATTTATGGATGCATAAAGATGCTGTAGTTTCTGCAGATCAATATAAAATACTTTTAGATTGGGTAAATACACTTAAAGCTGAATAAAATAATGAGAGTTAAAGTTTATTACGTTTTAATAACCTGCTTATTTTTTCTTTATAACGTTTCTACTAATGCGCAAGAAAAAATAAATAAATTCGATTTAAACGGAAAAAGAGATGGTATTTGGAAAAAATATTATCCTAATAACAACATCAGATACCAAGGTACTTTTAAAGCCGGAAAAGAAGTTGGCGTATTTAAATATTATGATATTACAAATGCTACACAACCTACAATTATTAAAACATTTAAACCAAACAGTTCACTCGCTACCGTTAATTTTTATACCGTTAAAGGAATTTTAAAAAGCACTGGCACTATGGATGGTAAAAAAAGAATTGGAACTTGGTTGTATTATTATCCAAATGGAAAAACCTTAATGATTGAAGAAAACTACAAAAATAATGAGTTAGAAGGCAGCTATAAAAGCTATTATAGAACAGGAAAAATATCTGAACTTCTAAATTATACTTCAGGTAAATTAAATGGAAATATAAAACGCTATGCAGATAATGGTGTATTGCTAGAGGATTTAAATTATATAAATGGAAACCTAAATGGACCTGCAATATACTACGCTGGTAACGGAAAAATAATTTCTTCAGGGAATTATAAAAATAATGAAAGAGTTGGAACCTGGGTAGTTAATGAAGAAGACATACAAAAAAAATCTAATAATTTAAAACAATAACTCTATATTGCACAAAATTTAAAATGAATTTTAGGCTAGTAAAAAACAATAATTAATTAAAACTTTTAATATTGGATATCTCAAAAATTTTTTCGAACAACAAAAAATGGATTGCTAAAAGACTTAAAAATGATGAAGATTATTTTACAAATTTAGCAAAAGGTCAAAGTCCTGAAATATTATATATCGGCTGTTCAGATAGCAGAGTAACCGCAGAAGATCTAATGGGAATGCGCCCAGGAGAAGTTTTTGTACATAGAAATATTGCAAATATGGTTCCTAATACAGACTTAAGCGCAATGTCTGTAATAAATTATGCCGTTAGCCATTTAAAAGTAAAACACGTTGTAGTTTGTGGGCATTATTCTTGTGGAGGTGTTAAAGCAGCTATGCAATCTGAAGATTTAGGTATTTTAAATCCTTGGTTAAGAAACATTAGAGATGTTTATAGACTACACCATACCGAATTAGATTTAATTACAGATGAAACAAAAAAATACAATAGACTGGTTGAATTAAATGTTCAAGAACAATGTGTAAATGTTTTAAAAACTTCTGATGTACAAAAAGCTATTCTAGAAAATCGTGTTGCTGTTCACGGTTGGGTTTGGGATATTCATTCGGGTAAATTAGTAGATTTAGAAATAGATTTCGACAAAATATTAAAAGATATTAGAGGTATTTACCACCTTTCAATTGAAAAAAATAGTTAATTATTTTTAATTTCTAAAAATTAAAAAGCTGTTTAAAAATTAAAAAATCATCAGAAAAAGATTCTGAAACAAGTCTAGAATGACGATTTTTCAAAGATTTTTAAACAGCTTTTTTTGTATAATTATATTTCCTTAAACAAAAAACTTGACAATAAATAGCACAGCTATAACAATCATAATAGGTGTTATTTCTTTATATTTTCCTGTAAGTAATTTTAATAAAACATAAGACAACATCCCAAATACTATACCTTCAGCAATACTATATGTTAAAGGCATCATTATAATTGTAAAAAATGCTGGAATTGCTTCTGTAAAATCTTTTAAATCAATTTTCATTATTGGAGAAATCATAAACAACCCTACAATTATTAAAGCTGGAGCCGTTGCTGCGTCTGGAATTATCATAAACAATGGTGCAAAAAACAATGAAAGAGCAAACATACCTGCAACTGTTAAAGCAGTCATTCCTGTTTTTCCTCCTTCAGCAACACCTGCTGCACTTTCCACATAAGTAGTTACTGTTGAAGTTCCTAAAATTGCTCCTATAAAAGTACCTATGGAGTCTGCAAATAATGCTTGTTTAACTCTTGGTACATTTCCGTCTTTATCTAACATTCCAGATTTTGAAGACACACCTATTAACGTTCCAACAGTATCAAACATATCTACAAACAAGAATGTAAATAATACAATTAACATATCTATTGTAAATATTTGTGAAAAATCAAATTTGAAAAATATTGGCTCAATAGATGGAGGCAAACTAACAAATGTAAAGTTTTCTGGAATTACAGTAACGCCAACAAATAAACCTAAAATAGTTGAAGCTAAAATTCCAATTAAAATAGCTCCTTTTATTTTTCTAGTTAATAAAACACCAATAATTAAAACACCAGCCATACCTACTAAAACAGCAGGATTTTTCATATCTCCTAAACTTACTAAAGTTGCTGGATTATCAACTACTAAACCTGTACCTTTTAAACCTATAAAAGCAATAAATAACCCAATACCAACTGAAACTGCATGTTTTAAATTTAAAGGAATAGAATTAACTATTAACTCTCGAATGTTAAATACGGTTAATATTATAAAAATAATACCTTCTAAAAATACTGCTGTTAAGGCAAACTCCCAAGAATAGCCCATTCCAAGTACTACTGTAAATGCAAAAAACGCATTTAATCCCATACCTGGCGCTAAGGCAAAAGGTAATTTAGCAACCAAAGCCATTACTAAAGTTGCAATAACTGCAGACAATGCGGTTGCAGTAAAAACTGCATCTTTATCCATTCCTGCTTCACTTAAAATTCCAGGATTTACAGCCAAAATATATACCATTGTCATAAACGTGGTAATTCCAGCAATAATTTCTGTTTTTAAAGTTGATTTATTTTCTGTTATTTTAAAAAATTTATCTAACATAATTATAGTTTATATATTCCATTTAATAGCTAAAGTTGGTCTTCCTTTTATTGCATCACTCCCACCAGCAAAATTTGATGAAATCTCTAATTCCCCTCCTACAGAAAATGTTTTATTTAAATGATACCATAATTGTGGTTCTGCTAAAAACACAGTATTATCAGACAAACCATTTTCTGTCCATAAATCTGCAAATCCTGTAAATGTTAATCTATCAGCTATTACATTCCAATACCAAGTTCCTGTTACCTGAAAATTCCCTTCTCCATCAGCTCCAGTAAATGCTTTATAACCTGCGTATGTAGAAAATCCCCACTTAGCATTTCCTTTACTATAATTAGCCCCAAAAATCCAAGCTTCTGGAATTGTAAAACTATTTGTATGTCCCGCATTGTATTCAACATGTAAACCAACTGGCATTTTTTCAGTTTTAAGCACACGGGCAATTTCATAATATGCATTACTTGTACCTGTTGCAGAATCGTAATCAAAATCTACAAACGTAAAAGTATTACCATATTTGTCCATTTTAAAAAGTTCAAAAGTAGTAGTAAGGTGTCCTCTTTCAAAATCGTTATGCAGTTGAAAGTTTTGTGAAGTAACAATTGTTGTTACTAAAATTGCAAAAAGAAAGGTTAATTTTTTCATTGTTGAATACTATTTATGGTTAATTAAAATTAAATGTCAAAAATACGCTTTAAAACCATTGATAATTCATTTGTTAAAATTCAATTATTAACACTTAATTAACTATTTATAACCAGATTAAATAATAATTAGACAAATATTCTATTGATTTATACACTATTCAATAAAAATATTTTTAAAAAATAAAAACTAACAACCTATAATCTGTATTGAATATTAGCAGATTAGCACCTTTTAAAACAATAATTTTATTATTTATTAATATAATTTATGTTCAAAAAAAAATTAAAGAAAACATAAAAGAAATCGCTCATTTAAAAAAAGTATTGCTAATTTTATACTATTAGCTGTGTAAAATTATTAAATTTGCATTTTAATTATTTATCGAAATGCAAAAAGATTTTATTCCAAAATTGTTTTCACTTTTAAAACAAGGAATATCTAAAGAGACTTTAATAAAAGACATTCTATCAGGTTTAATTGTTGGTATTGTAGCACTTCCTTTAGCAATTGCATTTGCAATAGCTTCAGGTGTTTCTCCAGAAAAAGGTATAATAACAGCAGTTATTGCCGGACTTATAATTTCAATTTTTGGAGGTAGTAGGGTTCAAATAGGCGGGCCAACTGGTGCTTTTATTGTAATTGTTTATGGTATTGTTCAAGAATATGGTGTAAACGGACTTACAATTGCAACTTTTATGGCAGGTTTTATTATTATTATAATGGGCTTTGCTAAATTAGGAAATTACTTAAAATTTATTCCTTACTCACTCATTGTGGGTTTTACAAGTGGAATTGCACTTATTATTTTTTCATCTCAAATAAATGATTTTTTAGGACTTAATATTTCAAATGTTCCGGCTGATTTTATAGATAAATGGATCGCTTATTTTAATAATTTTAACAATATTAATTGGTATGCAATTGTAATAGCTACAGTAACTATTTTAATTACACTCTATTTTCAAAAATTAATACCTAAAATACCGGGTTCTATTATAGCTATTTTACTTGCCACACTTGTAGTACAATATTTTAATATTCCTGTTGCAACTATTGAAAGTAATTATGGTGAAATTCCAAGTAGCATAAGTATGCCTTCAATTCCAAAAGTAGATTTTGAAATTATAAAAGCCCTTATACAACCGGCATTTGCAATTGCCATTTTAGGAAGTATAGAATCGTTACTTTCAGCTGTAGTTTCAGACTCTATGATTGGTGGTAAACATCGTTCAAATATGGAATTAATAGCTCAGGGAGCTGCAAATGCTTTTGGAGCTCTTTTTGGTGGAATTCCAGCAACTGGTGCTATTGCCAGAACTGCTACTAACGTAAAAAATGGTGGTAGAACTCCAATTGCAGGTATTGTACATGCTTTAGCATTGCTCGCAATTATGTTATTATTTGCTCCTTATGCAAAACTAATTCCAATGTCGTGTTTAGCAGGTATTTTAATTGTTGTAGCTTATCATATGAGCGAATGGAGACAATTTAAATCCATTTTAAAAGGAAATAAAACGGATGTTATTATTTTACTAACCACGTTCTTTTTAACTGTTATTTTTGATTTAATTATAGCTATTGAAATTGGAATTGTACTTGCTAGTCTTATGTTTATGAAAAGAATGAGTGAATCTATTCATATTAAAAATATTACTTCTGAAAATAGAACAGGTGAACATCTTTTTGATGAAGAATTATCTGACTTACCTAAAGAGGTACTGCTTTACGAAATAAATGGTCCTTTATTTTTTGGTGCCGCAAGGCAATTTCAAGAAACAATTACTGCCTTTAACAAGGATTACAAAGTTATTATTTTGAGAATGCGCTATGTTCCTATGATTGATGCTACAGGTTTTCAAAGTTTAAAAGAAATTATTAAAACTTTTAAAGAAGAAGATATTTTAATAATATTATCAGGTATTAGCCCTGAATTAAGAGCTGATTTTAGAAAAAATGATATCTATTCGGTTATTGAAAGAAAATATATTGTTACCAATATAACTATGGCAATTTCAAGAGCTAAAAAATATTTAAATATAGAAGATTAGGCAACTTTTCAAACAATTTTCAACATATAACTATAGGCTAATGCAATACAAATAGCCAGTCCAAAACTTAATAGAGTTCCTTTTAAGATATATTGATTTTAATACACTAAAACAATGAATATCGGATATAAACCCAATAACAACGCATTAAAACTATTGGTTTCCAAAAGCTGTTAAAACCAAGTTTCTGCTTCCGCCATTATCTCTATGTTCACACAAATAAATTCCTTGCCAAATACCTAAATTCAACTTTCCATTGGTTATCGGAATCTGAATTGAACAACCTAATAAAGAATTTTTTATATGTGCTGGCATATCATCAGCTCCTTCATACGTATGAATGTAATAAGGCATATTTTCTGGAACCATTTTATTAAAATGACTTTCAAAATCAGTTCTAACGGTTGGATCCGCATTTTCATTTATAGTTAAACTTGCAGAAGTGTGTTTAATAAAAACTTGTAATTGTCCTATTGAAATTTGTTTCAACTCTGGAAATGCTTTTATAATATCGGAAGTAATTAAATGAAACCCTCTTTTAAATGGTTTTAAATTTATATTTTTTTGATAAAATTTCATATACAATAATATATTAATGATACCTGAACAAGTGTTACAAATAGATGTAACTACTAATACTTACACCTTATTTTTAATAAATAATGGCTTAATTATATAAACAACAGCTATTTATTGAACATATTTTGTTTTTCTTATAAAGAAAAGTAAAACAAACGAAATTAAAAAGAAAACTGCTAAAAACAGTACGCTCCATTGCATTGAACCTGTTAAAGAAACCAATAACCCAAATATAAGCATACCAAAAACAATGGCTATTTTCTCAGTAACATCGTAAAAACTAAAATAAGTTGCATGGTCTGTTGTATCTGGTAATAATTTAGAATATGTTGATCTTGATAAAGATTGTATAGCTCCCATTACTAATCCGATAAGAGCTCCTAATCCATAAAAATATAAATTAATATTTTCTTGAGATTTATCTAACAAAAAAGCAATAAAACAAACAATTGTCCATATTAAAACAGTGACTTTTAAAGTTGAAATATTCCCAATTTTGTCTGATAATCTAGAAAACACAAAAGCGCCAACAATACCAACAATTTGTACCACTAGAATAACTGCAATTAGATCTAAGGTAGGTAATCCTAATTCTTTGCTACCAAAAATACCAGCCATTAAAATAATTGTTTGTACACCTACACTATACATAAAAAATGAGCTTAAAAACAATTTTAATTCTGGATGTTGTTTTAACTCCTTAGCTACTACTTTTAATTCGTGTAAACCTTTCCAAATAAAATCTTTTTTAGGCTTTCTATTATACACATTATTTGGAAGTTTAGCATAGGTTATTTGAGCAAAACCAAACCACCAAACACCAACTATTAAAAAAGTTAATCGAGATGCAAAACCTGCGTTTGGCAATCCAAATAATTCAGGTTTATTAATCATTACCAAACTTAATAACAATAATAAAATAGAGCCTGAATATCCAAAAATAAATCCTTTTGCACTTACATCATCTTGCTGTTCGGGATGTGCAACTTCAGGTAAATAAGCATTATAAAAAACAATACTTCCCCAAAAACCAATACTTGCTAATATTGTAAATACAATACCTACCCATAAACTTGCTTCATCTTTAAAAAAGAACAAGCTCATAACAGATAGTGATCCTAATAAACAAAATGCTTTTAAAAATTTTAATTTATTGCCTGTATAATCGGCAATACCAGATAAAATTGGTGAAATAAATGCTACAATTAAAAATGAAAAAGCTAATGTATAATCGTACAAGGTAGTTGGATTCCATTGTGTGCCTAAAAAAGTAATTTCTCTTTCAACATTTGCAAAAGACTCTGTTAAACTACTGTAATAAATTGGAAAAACAGCAGTACTAATTACTAAAGAATATACCGAATTTGCCCAATCGTAAAACGCCCAAGCATTTATAAGCTTTTTATCACCTTTTTGTAACATATATTATTTTTAATAAAAAAACCGCTCCTAGATTAGAAACGGCTTACAATATACTATAAATATTTATTTCAATTAATTATTAACAAATTAATCTATACTGTACTGTTTTGCCAACTCTACAGCAGTTGGTAAATAAGCTCTCAAATTTGCAATTCTAGATTCGTTAGACGGGTGCGTACTTAAAAATTCTGGAGGTGCACTACCACTCTCAGCGCGTTCACTCATTCTAATCCATACATTAATTGCTTCTTCAGGATTGTATCCAGCCATAATCATAAATACCATTCCTAACTTATCGGCTTCAGTTTCATGCGTTCTACTATAAGCTAGCATTCCTACTTGTGAGCCAACACCATAAATTGTATTCCACAATTGTTGTGTTTTTGGATCTTTATTATTAGTTCCAATCGCTACTGCAATGCCTCCTAATTGTTGCCCGTAAGCACTAGTCATACGTTCTTGTCCGTGTTTTGCAAAAGCATGAGCCACTTCGTGCCCCATAACTGCCGCAATTCCATCTGTATTAGCACAAATTGGTATAATTCCTGTATAAAATACCACTTTTCCTCCTGGCATACACCAAGCATTTACCGTTTCGTCTTCTATTAAATTAAATTCCCAACGGTAGCTATCAGCTTCGCTAACCATATTATTAGCTCTCATAAATTTATCTACAGCTTTTGATATTCTAGCTCCTACAGATTGTACTTCATTTGTCAATGCTAAATCAGTAGAAATTTTATTTTCTTGTAAAAAACCTTCATATTGAGCAAAACTTGAAGGCAATATTTCAGCATCGCTAACAAAATTAACACGCTTTCTTCCAGTTATAGGAACTGTACTACAACTTATTACAAAAAGTAATACTAAGGTTAAGGAAATAATTTTTTTCATTTTTCATCTTTTTTAATTGTTATTTTTTGCTTAAAGTAACAAATTCTATCTTTACCAACAAATTTGAAACATTCATGAAGCAAAATAAACCTAATACTCCAACTAAAGCAAAAAATATTCCAAAAATTCCAAGGTCTGTAATAATACCTGGAAAAATATTGCAATCTATTGCTCCTTCACTTGCTACTAAGTATGCTATAAAGCTATTTACAACACCAATAACGTATAAAACACCAGAGCGTGAGCAAACTATGGCTAAAAGTGCAAAAAAGAAAATGATTTTAATTCCTGAATTAAATAAAAAAATAATGGTGTACACTTACGGCTATTCAAAAAGAAAAGTTTTATTGGTACACGGTTGGTCTGGTAGAGGTACTCAAATGTATAAAATTGCTGATAAATTATTGGAAAATGGCTTTATGACTATCAGTTTTGATGCTCCTGCACATGGAGAATCTGAAGGTAAATCAACTATGATGACCGAATTTATTACTGCTTCAAATTATATTGAAAAAAAATATGGCCCTTTTGAATATGCCATAGGGCATTCTTTAGGTGGAATGACCGTTTTAAATAATATTAAACAAGGTTTAACTGTTAAAAAAGCAATAATTATTGGTGCTGGTGATATTATTACAGATATTTTTAATGTATTTGTAAGTAAAATAGAACTGAAGCAAAAAATAGTCCCTAAAATGAAAGGCTATTTTTTAAAAAAATTTGGTGAAGATGTTGATAATTATTCTGCAAGTTTAGCCGCAAAAGAGGTTAAAATTCCTACTTTAATAATACACGATGAAGAAGATAGAGAAGTTCCTGTAAGTTGTGCACATAATATTCGTCGAAATACAGAACAAGGTGAACTTTTAATAACAAAAAGATTAGGACATACCCGTATATTAAAAGATGATTTTGTTATAGACACTATTCTAAAATTTATAAAAAGAAATACTTAAAATGAAAAAACTATTGTTATTTTTAGTTACAGTAACTTGTTGTATTACTACTAATTATTCTCAAGAAAAAAAAGAAAAAATTATGATTAAGAAAATTAAAAAAACTGAAGAACAATGGAAAAAAGAACTAACACCTCAAGAGTATTATGTGTTACGAGAAAAAGGTACAGATAGACCAAGTGAAGAGGGTTTAACTTCACACTTTGAAAAAGGAACCTACCATTGCGCAGCTTGTAATTTACAACTTTTTGAATCTAACAGTAAATACGAATCGCATTGTGGTTGGCCTTCTTTTGATGATGCTATTGATGGAACTATTGTCTCTATTAAAGATACAAGCCATGGTATGATAAGAACTGAAATTATTTGTGCTGCTTGCGACGGACATATTGGTCATGTTTTTGATGATGGTCCTAAAGAAACTACCGGGCAACGTTATTGCGTAAATACTTCTTCAATAAAATTTGTAAAGGCGGATAAATAAGTCTTAAAAAATACACTAAAAAAAGCTGTTTGATTAAGGTTTAGACCTTTCAAACAGCTTTTTTAAATATATAGAAAGTTATTTTAGTTCAATTCTGACAAAATATTTTTAGGAATTTCAATTTTATCACTATACATTTTCCAAAGTTTAAATCCACCAGCAACATTAACAATGTTTTTAATATTATTGTGATTTAGAATAAGCTCAGCTAAATAACCTCTTAATCCTCTTTGACAAAAAATAATGATTGGTTTATTTAATATTTTTATTTTTCCAATATTATTTCTAATTTCATCTAAAGGAAAATTTAATGCGTTTGGAATAGTTCCATTTTCGTATTCTTCAACCGTCCTAACATCTATTAACGTATATTCTTTTAATTTATCCTCACTTAAAAAATTGCTTAATTCTTCAACAGAAACTTGTGTACTTTTATTGTTCAAAATATTTTCTGTAACAAAACAAGTAACTACAACTGGATCTTTTGCTGGAGAAAACGGTGGAGCATACGCTAAATCTAACTGTGCTAAATCTGTAATTTTTAATTTTGCATAAATTGCAGTACTTAAAACATCTACACGCTTATCTACTCCAACTTCGCCAAATAATTCTGCTCCTAAGATTTCTTCGGTTTCTGAATTATAATAAATTTCTGTAATTAAATCTTTTTGATTTGGATAATACCCCGGAGTTGCACCAGCAATTGTAAGTACAGTTTTAAAAGGTATTTTTAGTGCTTGTAAAGCTTTTGGATTCATCCCCGTACGAGCTAATGTATAATCAAACACTTTTACTATAGCCGTTTTATACGCTCCTTTAAATTGAATATCTTGTCCAACCGCATTTGCACCTGCTGCTCTACCCGCTTTGTTAGAGTGCGTTCCTAATGGGAAATAATCATAATTACCAGTTTGCAAATTTTTGATTGCAACATTATCACCTGCAGCAAAAACATCTTTTATAGATGTTTCCATACGTTCATTTACTTTTAAAGCTCCGTTGCCAATATGTTCGGCTCCGTTTTCAAGCAATAAATCTGTATTTGGCTTAATACCAACACTTAAAATAACAAAATCTGTTTTAACGGTGTTACCGTCTTTCATTTTAATTTCATCAATTTTCCAATTTTCATCTAATTTAAATTCTGAAACCAAACTAGACGTTAACACCTCAATTCCTTTTTCTTTTAAAACTGTTTCAGCAAAATTCCCGAATTTTTGTTGCCACATATTTAAAACTTGATTGTCACCTTCAATTAATGTAACTTCTTTTCCAGCATCTTTCAAGTTTTCAGCAACTTCAATACCAATTAATCCAGCTCCAACTACAGTAATATGTTTTGAGTCTGAAGCTAAACCTTCTTTGGTAATTTTATCAAAATCAATCATACTTCTACAAGTAGACCAATTAGTAGCTTTTTCAATATTTTTTATTGGAGGTACAATAGATTTTGCACCCGTAGCAAAAACCAAGGTATCGTAACTATAATCTCCTTTTTTTGAATACACAACTTTATTAGTAGTATCTATTTTTACAATTTCTTCATTTAAACGAACATCAATATTAAAACGAGTTCTTAGTAATTCTGGTTCAACTACAATTAAATTACTTCTATCTTCAATAACACCAGAAAAAGCATAAGGCATTCCACAAGTAGCATAACTAATATTTGCTCCTTTTTCAAATAAAACTATCTCTGCAGTCTCATCTTCTCTTCTTGCTTTCGCAGCTGCTGACGGTCCAGCTGACAAGCCTCCAATTACTATTATTTTTTTCATTTTATATTATTATGTTTGTACAAATTTTTAACTTTTTTTTAAAACAGAACGTAATTAATATTACTATTTCGTTTACGTGATTATTGTTACCTTTTACTTTAAATTTAATGTTTAAAACTACTTTTTACATTTAGTTGTCCAAACAATTATAGTATTCAGTTTTAATTTAAAAAGATCTTAAAATTAATATGATTACTAGAATTTAATAATATCCTTTACAAAACATAAAATGAGCTTTATAAAAATTGATTTTTATTGATTTTTGTTATCTTTGCAATTCTAAAAAATTGATGCAAGAATATGTTTAATAATTTAAGTGATAAATTAGATAAAGCCCTTCATGTACTAAAAGGTCATGGAAAAATTACAGAAGTAAATGTTGCCGAAACTTTAAAAGAAGTAAGAAGAGCACTTTTAGATGCAGATGTTAACTTTAAAATAGCCAAAAACTTTACAAATACTGTTAAAGAAAAAGCTTTAGGACAAGATGTACTAACATCTTTAAACCCAGGGCAATTAATGGTTAAACTTGTTAAAGATGAGTTAACTGAATTAATGGGTGGAGAAACTGTAGGAATTAACCTTTCAGGTACACCAACCGTTATTCTAATGTCTGGTTTACAAGGTTCTGGTAAAACTACTTTCTCTGGAAAATTGGCAAATTACTTAAAAACTAAAAAAACTAAAAATGTTTTATTAGTTGGGTGTGATGTTTACAGACCAGCCGCTATAAATCAATTACAAGTTGTTGGAGAACAAATTGGAGTTGAAGTTTATGCCGAAGTTGGTAATCAAAACCCTGTTGAAATTTCTTTAAATGCACTTAAACATGCAAAAGAAACTGGTAAAAATGTTGTAATTATAGATACCGCTGGTCGTTTAGCTGTTGATGAAGCTATGATGACTGAAATTTCTAACATTCATAAAGCTGTAAATCCACAAGAAACTTTATTTGTGGTAGATTCTATGACTGGGCAAGATGCCGTAAATACTGCAAAAGCTTTTAATGATATTTTAAATTTTGAAGGTGTTGTTCTTACAAAATTAGATGGTGATACACGTGGTGGGGCTGCTTTATCTATAAAAACTGTTGTTAATAAACCTATTAAATTTATTGGTACTGGTGAAAAAATGGAAGCCATTGATGTTTTCTATCCAGATCGTATGGCAGATAGAATTTTGGGAATGGGAGATGTTGTTTCTTTAGTAGAACGCGCCCAAGAACAATACGATGAAGAAGAAGCAAGAAAAATTCAAAAGAAAATTGCCAAAGATCAGTTTGGTTTTGATGACTTCTTGAAACAAATTCAGCAAATCAAGAAAATGGGTAACATGAAAGATTTGATGGGAATGATACCTGGTGCTGGAAAAATGATGAAAGATGTAGATATTGATGATGATGCTTTTAAAGGAATTGAAGCTATTATTCACTCTATGACACCTGGTGAAAGAACAGAACCAAAAACTATAAATGCTTCAAGAAAAAAACGTATTGCAAAAGGCTCTGGAACTAGTATACAAGAAGTAAATCAATTGCTAAAACAATTTACTCAAATGAGTAAAATGATGAAAATGATGCAAGGTGGCGGCGGCAGACAAATGATGCAAATGATGAAAGGAATGGGGAAATAATTGCTAAGGTGAACATAAAATGTTTGCCTTTTTTTATAAATATTTTAAAAAGTACATAATGATTTTACTCGATGGAAAAAAAACATCTGCAGATTTAAAAATTGAAATAGCTGAATCTGTAAAAGAATTAAAAGCTAAAGGTCAAAAAACACCTCATTTAGCAGCTATTTTAGTAGGAACAGACGGTGCTAGTATGACGTATGTAAATGCCAAAGTAAAGGCTTGTGAACTTGTTGGCTTTAATTCTACTTTAATTGATTTACCTGAAAAAACTTCTGAAGCAACATTATTACAAGAAATTGACGCTCTTAACAATAACGATGATATTGATGGTTTTATAGTACAATTACCATTGCCAAAACATATTGATGAACAAAAAGTTTTAATGGCTGTAAATCCAGATAAAGATGTTGATGGTTTTCATCCAACAAATGTTGGTAAAATGACTTTAGATTTACCTTCATTTTTACCTGCAACTCCTTTTGGTATATTAGAATTATTAGAACGTTATAAAGTAGAAACTTCTGGGAAACATGTGGTAGTTATTGGTAGAAGCCACATTGTAGGTCGTCCAATGAGTATATTAATGAGTCAAAAAAGACCAGCTGGAAATGCTACAGTTACTGTTGCTCACAGTAGAACAAAAAACCTAAAAGAACTTTGCCTTCAAGCTGATATAATTGTTGCTGCTTTGGGTATTCCAGAATTTTTAACTGGCGATATGGTTAAAGACGGTGTTACAATTATTGATGTTGGTATTACACGTGTTAAAGATGCTTCAAAAAAACGCGGTTACCGTTTAGCTGGCGATGTTCATTTTGAAAGCGTTAGTCCTAAATCTGCTTTTATAACACCTGTTCCAGGTGGTGTTGGTCCAATGACAATTGCAATGCTAATGAAAAATACATTATTAGCGTGTAAGCGTAAAAACTAACTAATTACAATCTTAAAAAGGTTTCAAATATTTGAAACCTTTTTTTATTGCTCTCGGTTTACCAAGTCCATTGAAAATGCTGGTAGACAAACTGCAATATATTCACAAGCTTCATCAAAAGGATTTGAATATTGAACTCTTGTTCCTTTTAAAATTTTAATAGATTGACCAGCTTCTAAAACAAGCACCTCTCCATCTATATTAAATTGTTTTTTTCCTTTAATAATATAGGTATATTCATCAAATTTGGGAGTTTGAAAAGGCTCACTCCATTTTGCTGGAGCAATCATTCTGGCAATACTTAATTCTGAAACAATACTAGCTAGGCCAAAATGTTCTTCAATTAATTTACCGTCTGTTGTTGGTACTATAAAAGGCGCTTTTTGTATGTTATATTTTTTCATTTAAATAAATTTTATTTAACATTTTTAGTTTTTTGCTAATATAGCACACTATTTTTTATTTTATTATCGATTAAAAATACAAAAATTACAATAAAAATTGTAAATTAGTAAGAGCGATTTCATAGCTATTTATAGTATAAATTTTTAAATCTAAAAAAATGAAAATTACATTTTTAGGAGGAGCTGAAACAGTTACTGGATCAAAAATTTTACTAGAAATTAATTACAAAAAAATATTAATTGATTGTGGTTTATTTCAAGGTTTAAAAGAATTACGTCTTAAAAACTGGGATAAATTCCCCGTAGATTTAAATGAATTAGACATTGTTTTTCTTACGCATGCACATTTAGACCATTCTGGATATTTACCAGTTTTAATAAAAAATGGTTATAAAGGTGCTATTTATTGTACTGAAGCAACTAAAGATTTAACCAAAATAATTTTATTAGATAGTGGAAAAATTCAAGAAGAAGATGCTAAACGGCAAAATAAATACAATTATACAAAACATAAACCTGCCAAACCTTTATATGATATAGAAGATGCAAAAGCTACTATTTCACACCTTAAAACTTTCGAATTAAATAAGTGGCATAACCTTGATGATGAAATTCAATTTAAATTTCTAAATAGCGGGCATATTTTAGGAAGTGCTATTATTTTAATAAAAGTAAATAAAAAAATAATTGCTTTTTCAGGTGATTTAGGAAGAAAATCTCCCATTATATTACCACAATTTGAATATATTGAAAAAGCAGACTATTTAGTTGTTGAATCTACTTATGGAAATAGAATACATAAAAAAGTTTCAATTATAGATAATCTTCTTAAATATATAGAACATACATATTCAAAAAAAGGAATTTTAATAATTCCAACATTTTCTGTTGAAAGAGCTCAAGAAATTATATACTTATTAAGTATTTTAAAACGTGAAAAAAAACTACCAAACATTCCAATTTATTTAGATAGCCCAATGGGAGTTAACGCTACTGAAGTTTATTTTAAACATAAAAACATTCATAATTTAACCGAAAGTGATATAAAAAGTATGTTACAAACGGTTCAATTAATTAGTGATGTTAGTGCTTCAAAAGCTGTAGTAAATGATAATGCACCTAAAATTGTATTAGCTGGTAGTGGAATGCTTACTGGTGGAAGAGTTTTACATTATTTAGATAAATATATTGAAGATAAAAAAAATAGTATTTTAATTGTAGGATTTCAAGCCGAAGGAACCAGAGGAAAAGCGCTATTATCTGGTGACTCTGAAATTAAATTTTTTGGTAAATACTATAAAATAAATGCTGAAATATTAAAAATAAATGCATTTTCTGGTCATGCAGATCAATCTGAATTATTAGATTGGTTAAAACATTTTAAAACAGCTCCAAATTTAACTTTTATAAATCATGGTGAACCACACCAAAGTCAAGCTTTAAAAGTAAAATTAAAAACAGATTTAAATTGGAATTGTACAGTTGCTAAAATGAATAAAACCTATTATTTAGCCTAATTAAACCAAATAGTAAAGTATTTAATTTTTGCAATATCTGGAATTTGATCAATAGAAACTTCTTCTCTACTAAAAGTACTTAATCCCAATTCTTTTTTATCAATTGAAATAGTTGCATTCAATTCATCTATAAATAATGTTGCAGATGTTAAAGTGGTTTCAACTTTATCTATTATATAATTTTCATTTATATCTTTAAATGTAGATTTTAATGAAATTCCTTTTTCCGTTAAATATCTTGGATCAAAAATTTGAATACTTCTTATTTTTGATAAAGAATCATTTTGATTGGATGGAACAATTTCTAATATTTTTTTCCCTTCTTTTGAAAAAATAACATATTCTTCTTTATCAAGTGAAAATATTTTATCATCTGAAGATTCAATTTCTTCCGGAGAATTAGAAGCAATAGAATCATTCTCAAAAATTGTCCTTAATTCTAAAATAGTAGTTTGCCTATTTAAAGAACCTACATTTCCTTTTTCAATTAGAAACTCATTTTTTTTCCCACATTGAATAAATACTAATGAAATTAATACTATAAAACAATTTTTTAACAATGACATAATTTAATTACAATTTTATATAATTTATATAACGTTAAATTCTCTAATGGGTTAGATTATATAACGCGTTTTAATATTCCTAAAACTCCTCTTATAAAAGTAGCACTTGTAACTACTTTTAATATAGGGTTCATTCGTGTACTTTTACTTGTTGATTTTGATAATTTAGATGCTTTTTTCTTTTGTTCTTCAACAGCTTCTTTCTTATTAATAGCTTCAATTTTCTCATTTAAAATTTCATAAGCACTTTCTCTATCAATTGTCTCATTATACTTATAATATAGCCTTGAAGTATCTATTAATTGTTTCAATTCAGCATCAGTTAATACATCCATTCTACTCATTGGGGCACGCATTAATGTAGCTGCTAGCGGAGTAGGGATTCCTTTTTCATTTAAAACAGAAACAAAAGCTTCTCCAATACCTAATTGGGTTAAAGTTTCATCAACATCATAATAATCAGAATCCGGATAATTTTCTGAAGCTAATTTAATAGCTTTTCTATCTTTAGCTGTAAATGCTCTTAATGCATGCTGAACTTTTAAACCTAACTGTGCCAAAACTTCTTCTGGTACATCTTTTGGATTTTGTGTAACAAAAAACAAACCAATACCTTTAGAACGTATTAATTTTACAATACTTTCTATTTGAGATAATAATGCTTTTGAAGCTTCTTTAAAAATTAAATGGGCTTCGTCTATAAATATTACCAATTCAGGTTTTCCACTATCTCCTTGCTCTGGAAATGTAGAATATACTTCAGCTAATAATTGCAGCATAAAAGTAGAAAACAATTTTGGTTTATCTTGTATATCTGTTAAACGCAATATTGAAATCATTCCATTCCCTTCAGTATCTGTTCTTACTAAATCTTTTACATCAAAAGAACGTTCACCAAAAAACAAATCACCTCCTTGCTGCTCAATTTCAACAATTTTTCTTAAAATTGCTCCTGTACTTGCTGTTGAAATTCTACCATATTCAGCCTGAATTTCTTCTTTACCTTCAGCAGTAACATATTGCAATATTTTTTTAAAATCTTTTAAATCTAATAAAGGTAACTTATTATCGTCACAATATTTAAAAATAATTGAAACAATTCCACTTTGAGTTTCTGTTAAATCCAAAATTCTCGATAATAAAACAGGCCCAAACTCTGAAATGGTTGCTCTTAATTTAACACCATCTTGTTCTGAAATTGATAATATTTCTACAGGAAATCTTTTAGACTCAAAAGGCAATCCAATAGCAGCATGTCTTTCATCAATTTTTTTATGCCCAGGACTTGGCATTGCCAACCCACTTAAATCTCCTTTAATATCCATTAAAAGTACAGGAATTCCTTTTTCTGATAAATTTTCAGCCATTACTTGTAACGACTTTGTTTTACCTGTTCCGGTTGCTCCGGCAATAAGTCCGTGTCTATTTAATGTTTTTAATGGTACTTTTACAAAGGCATCTTTAATTGTTTCACCATCTAGTATTGCTGAACCAAACGTAATATAATCTCCTTTGGTAGCATATCCTTCTGTAATATGATTAAAAAAAGCTTCTTTTCTATCCATCTTAAAAATTTCGATAAAAATAAGATTTAAAACTCAAATTAAAAATTTCAATAGAAATTATATTCTATTTATTTATTGTTCGTGTTTATGTCTATATTTGCAGCATGATAAATGAAGAAATACAACAACAAATAAATTCCGGTAAAATGTTACCTTTAATGGAACAATTTTATACAATTCAAGGTGAAGGTTTTCATACAGGAAAAGCCGCTTACTTTATAAGAATTGGTGGTTGCGATGTTGGCTGTCATTGGTGCGATGTTAAAGAGAGTTGGAATGCAAGTTTACACCCACCAACAAGTACTGACTCTATTATTGAAAATGCTAAAAAACACGCAAATACAGTTGTTGTTACTGGTGGAGAACCACTTATGTGGAGTTTAGACTATATTACCTCAAAATTACAATCGCTAAGCATTAAAACACATATAGAAACTTCTGGAGCGTATCCATTATCTGGAAATTGGGATTGGATTTGTTTATCTCCTAAAAAAACAAAACTTCCTCTAGAAGGCATTTATAAAGAAGCTCATGAGTTAAAAGTTATTGTTTCTAACAATCACGATTTTAAATTTGCTGAAGAACAAGCTGCAAAAGTTAAGAACACTTGCGAGCTCTATTTACAACCTGAATGGAGTAAAAGAGAAAAAATGATGCCTTTAATAGTAGATTTTGTTATGAAATATCCTAAATGGAAAATTTCTTTACAAACTCATAAATATTTAAATATACCTTAAAGACTTTTTAGTTTTTCTTGAACAATTAAATAAATTTTATCAAACTGCTCTTCTAACGTTAAATTAGAATTATCAATTTCAATAGCATTTGTAGCCTTAATTAATGGTGAATCTTCGCGTGTAGAATCAATATGATCTCTATATTCAACATTTTTAAGTATTTCTTCAAATGAAACACTATCTCCTCGTTTAATTAGCTCATTATAGCGTCTAATAGCTCTTTTTTCTGCTGAAGCATTCATAAATAACTTTAATTCGGCATTAGGAAAAACAACAGTTCCAATATCTCTTCCATCCATTATAACTCCTTTATCTTTTCCCATTAATTGTTGTTGTTCTACAAGTTTTTTTCGTACTTCAGAAATTTCTGCAACTTTACTAACCAATTTAGAAACTTCTAAAGTTCTAATTTCATGCTCAACGTTTTTTCCATTCAAATACATTTCTCCATAACCAACAGACTCATTAAATATGAATTTTAAATTAATCTTATTTAAATCATTAATAAGTAATTCTGGTTTAAATTCAGATTCAGAAATATAATTATGATGCATCGCATACAAGGTAACAGCCCTATACATCGCACCTGAATCTACATAACTATAAGCTAAAATTTTAGCTAATTGTTTAGCAATAGTACTTTTACCCGTAGAAGAAAAACCATCAATGGCTATAGTAATTTTATTCAATTTTATTTAATTTAAATTTATAAGAAGACTAAATGTACTAACGTTAGAAGCTGGGTGGTATTTTGTAAATGCATAATTAAATTTTAGTTTATTCATTTTTAAACCAAAACCAGCAGTAAAACCAGAA